>CAZJZF010000124.1:0-6874 GCA_964550385.1 uncultured Lentimicrobiaceae bacterium
AGGCTTCCTCTGTAGCGTTTCGGTCTCGGATGTCAAAACCTAAGGATATCACTTCCGGGCTACCAAGCGACCTCAGCACAGGTTCAAGATTTGCAAGCTTCTCTATTCTCCTGCCGCATATGATCAGTCGGTATCCTCCACTGGCAAATCGAATGGCCATAGCTTCACCAATGCCGGCTGAAGCTCCGGTAATAAGTACAGTTTTCAGGGGTTCAGACATTTGTTGTTGTGTTTTTTTCAATCCATTTTCTTGCATTTACAAAGGCTTCAATCCAGGGTGATATCTCATCCCTTCTTTCGGCGGGATACCAGGCCCAGTTCCAGGGATAGATGGATCTTTCCAGATGAGGCATTATTGCCAGATGGCGCCCGTCGGCACTGCAGAGAGCTGCTGTATTGTAATCCGATCCGTTGGGATTACCGGGATAGGATTCATAGCTGTATTTCGCCGGGATATGGTATTCCTGTTCGGGCAGGGGAAGCACAAATTTTCCTTCTCCGTGTGCCACCCAGATGCCAAGCCTGCATCCTGCCAAAGTATTCAGCATCACACTGTGGTTTTCTGCAATGTCGATTGTGAGAAATGCCGATTCAAACTTGCCTGAACTGTTGTGTTGCATTGCCGGTTGCCGGGGTTGTTCCGGATACAGCAGCCCCAGGGCAACCATCAGCTGGCAGCCGTTACATACACCAAGGCTTAGTGTATCCTTACGGGCATAGAATCTGTCCAGAGCAGCCTTGGCAGAAGGGTTAAACATAAAGCCTCCTGCCCATCCCCTGGCAGAGCCCAGCACATCCGAATTGGAAAATCCTCCAACAAAAACGATGAACCGGAGGTCATCAAGGGTTTCTCTGTCCGACATCAGGTCTGTCATATGAATGTCGCGCACGTCGAAACCTGCCAGATGCATCGACCAGGCCATCTCACGATCTCCGTTTACCCCTTTTTCACGGATGATGCCAGCTTTAATACCTGTAGTTTGTTTCCTTATAGCCTCAATATCAAAAGATGCATGTTTGCCGCTAAAATGTTTGGGAAACCTGAAACTGAGCGGTTGAGATGCAAAGTTTCTGAATCGGTCTGAAGCAGCTTGTTCCCCGCTTTGTTTCCGGTCAAGCAAATAAGAGCTCTTAAACCAGGTTTCACGACAGGTTGCAACCGAAAGCAACAATCTTTCAGAGCCCAATTCAAATCCGGCCATTCCATCATGGGTTACTTCACCCAGAAACTGGTAAACGAGCCCTGATTCTTCCAGGAGTGCCATTACTCTGTCAGCATCCTTAACCTGGATAATCACACCAGGTTGCTCCGTAAACAGCACTTCGGCAGGCACATGGCCTTTAGGCACATCCATTTGCACCCGGAAACCCATGGTTTGTGTGGGGAATGTCATCTCCAGCAATGTGGTAACAAGTCCGCCTGCTGAAATATCATGGCCAGCCAGGAGCATGTCATCATTTATCAGCGACTGAATCAGATGGAAGCCGTTTTTCAGGGTTGCAGCATCCACATCTGGTGTGTCATTCCCCAGCGCATTGTGAACCTGAGCATACGCGCTACCACCGAGCGAAAGATTATTTGTTGAGAAATCGATGTGTATGAGCCGGCTTCCTTTAACCGGCTTCAATTCGGGAGTTACACACCTTGAAATATCACTCACTTCTGCCACACTGCTTACGATGACAGTTCCCGGGCAAAGCACCTTTTCCCCCTCTGGATATTTTTGGGTCATCGAAAGAGAATCTTTTCCTGTGGGAATGTTGATTCCGAGTTTGATGCAAAATTCGCTGATGGCTTCCACAGCAGCATAGAGCCTGGCATCCTCCCCGGCATTTCGGCAAGGCCACATCCAGTTGGCGCTTAGGGATACTCCAGACAATCCATGGGTCAGAGGAGCCCAGACCAGGTTGGTGAGAGCCTCTGCTACTGCAAGCCTCGAACCTGCACCGGGATCGATGAGGGCTGCTGCGGGAGCGTGCCCTATGGCGGTTGCAATACCTGTGTTACCCGGATAATCCAGAGCTACCACTGCCAGATTATTCAGAGGAAGCTGAATCTCACCAGTACACTGTTGCATTGCAACCCTGCCTGTAACTGAGCGGTCCACTTTGTTGGTAAGCCAGTCTTTACAGGCAACAGATTCAAGTTGCAATACCAGTTTTAGCGAACCCTCAATATCGGATGAGGTCTGAACAGGGTTGCCCGATCGCGCCAGTGTCTTGTCTTCCAGAATAGTTTTTGGAGCAGTTCCGAACAGGTCTGTCAGGTCCAGGTCAATAGGGTTTATGTGCGAAAGGGAATCTGAAAATACAAATCGATGGTCTCCGGTTACATGCCCCACTACATACATCGGTGCTCTTTCTCTTTCGGCCACCTTTTGTAACAGAGGAAGGTCTTCGGGGTGAATAATGAGTCCCATCCGCTCCTGCGATTCGTTGCCAATGATTTCTCTGGCTGAAAGCGTTGGATCACCTACAGGCAGCCTGGAGATGTCAATTTCTCCTCCGGTCGCTTCCACCAGTTCCGATAGTGAGTTCAGGTGTCCACCGGCACCATGGTCATGGATGGCAACCACCGGATTGATACCTGCCTCAACCATTGCCCTTATTGCATTGGCAACTCTTTTTTGCATTTCAGGGTTGCTTCGCTGTACTGCATTCAGCTCGATGCTGTTGCTGAATTCACCTGTATCAACCGATGAAACAGCTCCACCTCCCATGCCAATGCGGTAGTTGTCCCCTCCTAAAACTACAATCAGATCGCCCGGCTGCGGGGTGTCCTTTTCTGCATCCTTCCTGTAGCCATACCCAACGCCACCTGCCAGCATGATTACTTTGTCGTAGCCGTAACGGGTGCCATCCTCCTGATGCTCAAATGTAAGGAGGCTTCCGCATACCAAAGGTTGTCCGAATTTATTTCCAAAATCACTGGCACCATTGGAAGCTTTGATCAGAATCTCTTCAGGTGTCTGATAAAGCCAGGGCCTTGCCGGATAAACCTGCTCCCATTCACGCCCCCCGTCAGGACGGGGATATGAAGTAATATATACTGCAGTGCCGGCAATTGGCAGGCTCCCTTTTCCTCCTGCCAAACGATCACGGATCTCACCTCCCGTACCTGTGGCAGCCCCGTTAAATGGCTCTACTGTGGTGGGGAAATTGTGGGTTTCGGCCTTGAGCGAAATAACCGATTCCCGCTCCTTTAATCTGAATTCTGCCGGAAGATCCTGCCGTTCCGGAGCGAATTCCTGCAATTGAGGTCCTGCAATGAAGGCCACATTGTCTTTGTAGGCTGATACTACCCGGTTGGGATGTTCTGCGGTGGTTTTCCTGATATGCCCGAATAATGACAAAGGTTTCTCTTCGCCGTCAATGAGGAACATTCCATTGAAGATCTTGTGCCTGCAATGCTCGGAATTTACCTGCGAAAACCCAAAAACTTCGCTGTCTGTAAGCTTGCGGCCAAGTCTTTGGCTTAGTGCTTCGAGATATGAAACCTCGTCGGAACTCAGTGCCAGCCCTTCCTGCAGGTTGTATTCGCCAATATCTCCGATGGGTTTTACCGGTTCCGGTAAATGGTGGATAGTAAAAATATCCTGATCCAGTTGTTGATACCGTTGCTGCAACATCCTGTCGAAAGGCAAGCCGGGCTGCTCAAAAAGAAACTCCTCAATACGGAAAATTCCTGAAATCCCCATGTTCTGAGCAATCTCTACTGCATTTGTGCTCCAGGGTGTAACCATCTCTTTCCGCGGACCAACAAAATTCCTGCTGGGTACTGTGTCTATCTCTTTGCAATCAAACAGCCAGGTTAATCGTTCAATCTCTTTCGGACTAAAAGGGGTGTTATGTCCAACCGCAAAAATTTTATTCTGAAGGATGCCAAAAAAACTTACCATTTGCATTAATTTTACCTGGCAAAGATAGAAATACTGGCTGAAAAGGAATGAACCTTACCTTTGGGTCTGATTGCCCGCTAAATTTTTTTTTTCATTTGTTTGTTGATTTGATTTTACGTGTAATTTGGCACCCTGAAAACAGGCCTGCATCCTAAGGAACTTGTATCAAAAATAAAAACCAAAAAAGGAATTAACGATTTAGCAGAATGGAAAGAGATCAAGAACTGGTTGTGTTCGGCAACTACGCAAATCCTTTGATAGCCCAGTTTCACAAAGCCCTCCTGGAGGATAACGGAATTCCCTGCATGATCAGGGATCTGGGTTTTAACTTCCCTTCAGCCTTTTATTCGGAGAAGACATCCGGAATCAAACTGCTTGTCCGAAACGGTGATATGCAGAATGCAATCAACCTGATGTCGGATGATGAAGATGATCTGGGCTTTGACGACGATGAAGATCTGGGTCTGGACGAGGATTTTGGAGAGGAACTCGATGAAGATTTGGGTTTCGACTTTGACGAGGAAGATGATTTTGATGAGGAAGACCTCAGATTCGACGACAAAGATCTTTCGGAAGGATTTGATATTGAGGAAGATATGGATGAATTCGATGAAGAGTCTTTGTTCAGTGATGATATGGAAGATGACTTCAGCTTCGAAGATGACGAGGAAGACTGAAGTCATCATACCCTGACATTTGCACCCTATTTCCCAAAGCTATAGGATATTCCTATGGCAAGTACCTCTTTAAGCTGGGTTTTTGGTCCGATACTTCCATCTTCACCGGTAATATTGACATCATCATCATAGATCAGGTTCATGGTAATGCTGGTAACCAAAAATTTGTTCACCTTCATCATCAGTATCGCCTCCATGTTGATATCAATATTCTGGGGTTTACTCAGGTAATTCGAAAAAAGGTCGAGTTTTGTTCCCAGATGAACATTGGTAAAGAGCTCTTTTTTCCATGCAACCTTGGCAAATCCTCCAAATTCCTGGCGTATCTTCTGTCCCGGATCCAGTCCGAAAGAGCCGACATCTGAAAGGCTATCATCAAACACAAAGGTCGTTTTCCCTGTAAATGGGGATAACAGCAAATAGAAGTTCTCATCCTTGGATTTGTATTCCATTCCGATGGAACTGGTAAGATATCCCGGTGCCATAAGATTGGAGATCAGTGTTTTGGTTCCGGTTTTGTCATAGTGATATCCTTTGTCCATCTGGGTCTTGAAGTTGAGCATGCCGCTATAATGCCACCGGTTGATGGCCAGGTATCCAAATTTGCTCATGAAGTCAATTTTGTCATCAGATTTCCGGATGCCAAGCTCTCCCTGTTTAATCACACCATAGCCGAGATCCAGTGTATTGGCCCAGTTTGCTTTGCCTTTTGCATAGGTGCCAAACAATTGTAGTAACCCCGCCAGTGAGTAAGAGTTTTCACCCCCTGCAGCCCAGTTCGAAAAACTCACCTGACTGAAGTTTACAGCTGACCGGCCGCCAAATTTCCAGGGGCCTGGTTCTTCAACAACTGGAGTAGCTTCCTGCGACTGAGAGACTGATAAAAGGCAGAAAAACAGCACGAGTGTATTTAGTGCCCTAAAAATGTGTTTTTTTGTAAACATATTGTTATTGATTTATGTTATAGTGCAAATATAAACCAAAACTAAAATTAAACGCTTATGAACGGATGGATGATTTACCTTATTCCGCTGATTGGTGTGATTGCACTGATTTTTACAGCAACAAAGGCCTCCTGGATCAACAAGCAGGACGTCGGAACTGAAAGAATGCGTAGGATTGCCGGCTATATTTCTGACGGGGCGATGGCTTTCATCAAGGCAGAGTACAAAATTCTGGCAATTTTTGTGATATTTATCACCCTCGTTTTAGTATTTGTAGCCGATCCCGAAACATCCTCCCCATTTGTTGCACTGTCATTCGTACTGGGTGCATCTACCTCTGCCCTCGCCGGTTTCATCGGTATGCGCATTGCTACAAAAGCTAACGTAAGAACGGCAAATGCTGCCCGCACCAGCCTTAATCGGGCGCTGAAGGTTGCATTTACCGGCGGAAGTGTAATGGGAATGAGTGTCGTTGGCCTTGGTATGCTGGGACTTGGATTGCTCTTCATCTTCTATTCCGGAATTTTTGGGACTGAAACACCATTAACAGTTGCAAAAATTCTATCAGTCATCACCGGTTTTTCTTTTGGTGCCAGCACCATTGCTCTTTTTTCCAGAGTAGGTGGCGGGATTTTCACCAAAGCTGCCGATGTGGGAGCCGACCTGGTGGGGAAAGTTGAATCTGGTATTCCGGAAGACCATCCTCTTAATCCTGCTACCGTTGCCGATAATGTAGGCGATAATGTTGGTGATGTAGCAGGTATGGGTGCCGACCTCTTCGAATCCTATGTAAGTTCTATTGTGGCAGCCATGGTGCTGGGAGTTTCTATGATGCTGGCAGCAGGCACCGACTCCTTCGGCGGCCTTTCACCAGTAATCCTTCCTATGTTCCTCGCAGCCGCCGGAATTCTTTCTTCGATCCTCGGAACCTTTTTTGTCAGGGTAAAAGAGGGTGGCAATCCCGCTGCTGCCCTGAATATCGGACAGATTATCTCTGCCGTAGTTATGGTGGTGCTATCTTATTTTTTGATTACCTGGCTGTTACCCTCCGAAATAGTTTTTATTGATCTCCTGTATGGTGGAATAGAACGTACGGTAACCTCATTCAATGTGTTCCTCTCAACCATTATCGGGCTTCTGGCCGGGCTTGTCATTGGATACTCCACCGAATATTTTACAGGCTTGAATTTCCTTCCGGTTCGTATCATTGCAAAGCAGTCTACATCCGGAAGTGCTACCAATATCATCTCCGGACTGGGAATTGGCATGCTTTCAACGATTATCCCGGTCATTACCATCGCAGCCAGCATCATGATCGTATTCAACCTGAGTGGCCTGTACGGTATTGCCATTG
>CAZJZF010000125.1:0-2138 GCA_964550385.1 uncultured Lentimicrobiaceae bacterium
CTCAGATGAAAAAGGCTTTTTACTATCCTTTTGCTGCCATGGTATTGCTGGTGATGGTTTTTACCATCACCAGCTGCCATAGAAAGAGTCATCTCAACATTGATACGACCGAAATCAGGGTAAACCCCGAATTCAGATACTGGGAAGACACCCTGGCCTCCATCCCCGAAAAAGTATTGTTCAGCAAGCTACCGCAAATATTTCCTGCCTTCACCCCTTTGTTTCCAACGGTACAATGTGATTCTGTTTTTATCACTGAAATGCTGAATTACCGGAATGATCCGGGTTTCCAGGAGCTCCACCAACGCCGCAAAGAACTTCAAAAGACCCTTGCTGATCAGGAAATCGTTATAGTTGATGTTTTGAAACATTACCGGTACTATTTCCCGGAGGCATTGGATCACAAAGTCTTTGTGAGATATTCAGGCCTTGACCCGTTATTTTTGGAAACCCCGGTGATGCTGAATGACACGCTGGCCATCATTAACCTTGATCTGTTTTTTGGAAGCGAATTTGAACCCTACGCTTTGGTAGGATTCCCTGAGTACAAACGGAGGTGGCTTAAGCCTGAGATGATGGGGGTGGAATTTGCACAACAACTCGCCCTGCTGCACCTGGGGGCAGACGATGGCGATGATAACCTGCTGGGGCAGATGGTCTTCTACGGGAAAATGCTTTACTTTATGGATGCCATGATGCCCGAAACTGCCGATTCATTGAAGATACGCTATACCGAAGCGCAACTTGCCTGGTGCCATGATCACCAAAAGCATCTATGGGCTTATATTGTGAGCAATCGGATGCTTTACGCTTCAGATCAGAATCACACAAAACTGCTCATCAAAGATTCTCCGTTTACACCGGCTTTCTCTGAAGCATCGCCCGGACGGCTTGGCTGGTGGTTTGGATGGCAGATTGTAAGGAAATACATGAAAAAACACCCTGACAAAAGCCTGAAAGACCTGATGAAGGAGGATGCCGGAAAAATTTTGCAGGAATCAGGGTACAAGCCGGAATGATGTCAGGGATTGAAAACCCTGTTGGATTCGTGAATGTAGCGGAGCAGCTCTTCCCTTCCGGCTCCCTTCACTGCAGATGTAATCAGGAAGGGTGGCAATTCTTCCCACTCCTCCTTCAGCACAGACTGATAATGGCTCACCGCTGAGGCAAGCTTATCCCTGCCCAGCTTGTCGCTTTTTGTAAACACCATACAGAAAGGAAGTTGTTCGGTTGCCATCCAGCGAAGAAATGCCAGATCTATTGCCTGTGGTTCAAGTCTAGTGTCGATCAGTATAAACGTGTTGAGCAGATTCCTTCTTTTCAGGAGGTAACTTCTGATCATCTCAGGCCATTGTTCCCTTTCCTTCTTCGAAACCCGGGCATAGCCATATCCGGGAAGATCGGCCAGATACCAGTTCCCCTCCACAAGAAAATGGTTTATGAGACGGGTTTTGCCAGGCTGCGACGAAGTATGTGCAAGTTCCCGCTGGCCTGTAAGCATATTGATGAGGGATGACTTCCCCACATTGGATCGGCCGATGAAAGCATGCTCCGGCATGTCGGGACTGGGGCATCCTTTCAGGCCCGGGCTGGAACTTACAAACCTCGCAGGAAGAGGCTGACCGGGCTTTAAGCTACCTGCCTTTGCAGGGGGGCTAATCTCATTCATTTGATCTTGATATGGCGTGCCGTCTTTTCAGGATAGATATCAGGAATCCTGACCAGAATGCCGGTTTCCTCCACATCGCCAAAATGGGGATTTCGGGCAGTACCGAATGTTTTCATGGTTGAGGTAAGGTTCATGTAGGCATTTACAAGTGGAGGCACCTGCTCGCCATAATGCCTTACATACCTTACCAGAGATTTATAATCCTGTTCATAATCGTTGCCGAGAAAATGGTGTTTCAGCTTGTCGAATGGGGTCTCTGGTTCCACCTTCAAATCGCTGAAGGGCCATACAAGGTTTTTGTCATCGGGAAAATAATGGTGCATGAACCCCAGGATCAGATCTCTGGCGTGAACATTAAAGGAGGTGTACATGGTGATTTTGCCGAAGAAATACTCTAAATCCGGATAGTGCATAATCAATCCGCCCAGGCCATCCCACAGGTTATCAAGGGAATAAATTCCCTTTCTGA
>CAZJZF010000125.1:2148-6861 GCA_964550385.1 uncultured Lentimicrobiaceae bacterium
GGTTGTACCCACGAACGCCCCAGCTCAATGGTTTTGGGCAGATAATCCCTGACAAAAACATCGGAAAAGTGGAAGATCTCAGCGGTTGGAGAGAGCGGATTGCCGTCAGCATTCATTCGCATACCTGCACCATGAATAAAACGGTAACCCCCTACGATATCCCGGTCGGCAGGGTTCCATACGATGAGTTGAAGAAACGGGCTTTCGCCGGTATCAAAAACATCCAGATCCAGCGGCAGGCCGGTTCCCCCTCCGGCATCGCGGAAGGTAAGCTCCCTTAATCTTCCGATCTCCTGTAAGGTGTTTGGCGCATTTTTATCAGAGATTATAAATATCTGATTATCTCCGTTATTGGTGTTTTTTACAAACACCTCAGGGGTAAGTTCAGCTTCGATGAGTTCGCGTCTGACGGGTTGAATAATTTCCTTGAACATAGAATGAATTTCCAATGGTTACTTCCTGTATGTTAAAAGACAGTCGGGAATCTCCTCCCCACCAAGCTTGTACACCTCACATTTAACCCATTCGGCCCATTCGGCGGGTTTCCTCGAACGGTCGAGGGCAGTATGGGGTATGGGCTTTCCAATGGTAATGACAAATTTTCGCCCCCGATGTTTAAACATCTCGTTGACGAGGTAAAACATTTCGATGTTGGTTTTGATATTCAAATACTTGCGTAGCCTTGCAAGATTATAAAAGAAGGATGAGTTGCGGCCCATAAAATGAACCGGCACCACCATTCTTTGGTTTCGAACCGATTTGCTCAGAAAGGTTGATTTCCACTCCAGGTCGCAGATCATACCACCCTTTTGTTTTCTTGAACAAAGCCCGGCCGGGAAAAAAAGTACCAGTGGATCGCCGGCAAATGCCTGGTTTATCAGGGCAATGTTTTCATCGTTTCTGCCGTGCTTGTTAATGGGAACTAAAAAGCTGCGAATATTCGGAAGAAACATAAGCAGATCGTTGGCGGGAGTCACTATATCCTTTCTGACTTTTCCTATCACCTGCATCAGTGCAACTCCATCCAGTCCGCCCAACGGATGGTTGGAAACCACAGTACATTTCCCCACGGGTGGAATGTTCTCTATACCGTTTACTTCGATCTCCACTCCGAAATGGCGTATCACAGCATCCACGAAGTCAAGGCCAAACATATCCCTGTTCTCCCAGAGGAAGGCGTTCATCTCCTCCTCATGAATGATCCTGCGGATATACCTGAACACAAATTCCGGTATGAGTGCAGCAAGCTTTCTGTTCTTGCTGCTGAATACCTCCCTGACATCTATGGTCTTTCGGGTAATGACAATACCCTTCACCTCTCTGGGGGAAGGGGCTTCGGCCTCACCGCTCATAGTTCTTAATTTTCAGTCAGGCAAAGGTAACAGATAAAATCCGTAGAAAAAAAACGATATTTTTTATCAACAATCTATAAACACCTCCCACAATTTCCCACTTTGATCAATATTAATCTTTTTTATTGATTTACTGTATTTTAAGTGATTATCAACGATGATAAATACCCCGGAAAAAAAATCACTTATGAACAAAAATGGGGTTAAGTGTAACCATTTTGCTCTAATGTGGTAAAAAGTGGTAAATCTCATCTATCTTTACACCCCGAAACCCGTTTCTGCCTTATGATTAACCTGATTGGCGTGTACGAATGCAAAGTCGACGAAAAAGGGCGGCTTATGCTTCCGGTTGCTTTCAAAAAGCAGCTGGCTCCGTACATTGAACAGGGCTTTGTGATGAAGCGAAGCGTGTTTCACAAGTGCCTTGAGCTTTATCCAATGGCAGAGTGGGTGAAGGAGAGCAGCGTAGTAAGCAACCTGAACAGGTTTGTGAAGAAAAACGCTGACTTCATCCGCATCTTTATGGATGGTGTAAAGACGGTAGAACTGGATACTGCGGGGCGCATTCTGATTCCCAAAGACCTGACACTTTTTGCCGGTATCGGGAAAGAGGTGGTGCTTACATCTTCGGTTAACCGGATTGAAATCTGGGAAAAGGGCCGGTATTACCGGTTCATCGAAGAGGGTGCCAGCCTGTTTGCCGAGCTTGCGGAAGAGGTAATGGGGCATAAAGATGCAACTACAACGCCCCCGCATAATGTACCATAACCCTGTACTGCTTTCAGAAAGCCTTGAAGGGCTTGCCATCCGTGAGGGCGGAACCTATGTCGACCTCACTTTTGGAGGTGGCGGGCATTCACGTGGGATATTGGAATTGGTTTCCGGCGGACGGGTGATTGCCCTCGACCAGGATCCGGAAGCTCATGACAATACTATTGACGATCCCCGGTTCACCCTGGTACATGGCAACTTTCGCTACATCACCAATTATCTGCGATATCTGGATGCCATTCCTGTCGACGGCATCCTCGCCGACCTGGGAATTTCATCCCATCAGATCGATCAGGGGCGCAGGGGGTTTTCCATACGCGCAGAAGCAAAGCTTGATATGCGGATGGATCCGGCTCTCCCTATCGACGCTGCCCATATTGTCAACCATTACCCCATTGAGGCACTGTCGACCATTTTTTGTGACTATGGAGAACTTCCTTCGGGCCGTAAACTGGCAGCCAGAATCGCCCAGCTCAGGGAAGTTAAACCTATTGAAACCACCACTGAACTGGCCATAGCCGCAAGACCCTTTATTCCTCCCCGTCAGGAGCATAAATACCTTGCCCAGCTGTTCCAGGCCATACGAATTAGCGTGAACGACGAAATGGATGCGCTGAAAGAGATGTTGCTGCAAACAACAGCTCTTCTGAATCCCGGAGGCCGGCTGGCTGTAATATCTTACCATTCGCTGGAAGACAGGCTCGTAAAACATTTTATGCGCTCAGGCAATTTTGAGGATAAACCTGAAACCGATTTCTTCGGAAAAACCAGCGTCCCCTTCAAAACCCTCCACCGCAAACCTGTGGTTCCATCAGAAGAGGAGATCACTCAAAACAACAGGGCACGGAGTGCAAGACTCAGAGTTGCAGAAAAGATATGATTATGGGAATCTTCAAAAGAAATAAAAATGAGGTGCAGGAGAACAGGTTCAGGGAGCCTGTTGCCCCAAAGATGCAGGAGTCGGGCGATAGACCAAAAAAAGAAGCAAGGCGTAAGCCAAAGCAACAGAAAGGTCCCAGGTTTCAGTTTGGAGTGCGGCAATTGCTCGATGGATCCCTTTTCGCCAACGAAAAAGTGGTTAAAAACATCCCGTTTATTCTATTTCTGGCCGGACTGGCCATCCTGTATATTGGAAATTCCAGTGTAGCAGAACGAAACCGAAGAAATCTTGCCAAACTTACCGAAGACCTTAAAGAACTCAGATACCAATATATAAGCACAAAATCCGGAGTGATGTACCTGAGTAATCCGTCACAAATCAGCGATCGGCTGCGCGAGACCGGCATCAGGGAGAGCACAACTCCCCCTGTAAAGATATTCGTGAAACAGGACGAAAACCTTAAGTAGACTAATACTGTGGACGAACAGAGAAGAAAAATGCTGATGCGGATATACCTGGTGTACGGGTTTATTCTTCTGATGGGCGTTGCTATCATCGGCCAGGTCATCCGGGTGCAGTTTGTGGAAGCTGATACGCTGATCCCTTCGGGCAGTGATAGCAGTAATGTGCGATACCGCACCATCCCCGCTAACCGTGGCTCGGTGTATTCGGCCGATGGAAAGCTGATGGCCACCTCGGTACCGGTTTTTGATGTATACATGGATGCCGCTAATCCCCATGTAACTGCAGAAGAGTTTGCCGGAAAAGTGGATTCACTGGCACAGGAACTTGCAAAACTTTTCAAAGACCGGACTCGGGAAGAATATCTTACCCAGCTGAAAAAAGGGAGACAGCAGGGCAACCGCTATATGCTTATTAAAAGAAAGGTGAGTTATGAGCAACTGACCGTAATCAGGGATATGCCGATCCTTCGCAAAGGGAAATTCAAGGGAGGCCTGATTACCGAGCCAAGGGATGTGCGTGTGATGCCCTACCAGATGCTTGCTTACCGTACCATTGGCTGGGACAAAAAAGGAAAAAGTCTTGATTTGGGAATTGAAGGAGCCTACAGCAGTGAATTGAGCGGAAAAGACGGGATACAGCTCATCAAGAAATTACCCAATGGCATCTGGAGACCCGTAACAACTGGTTATCTTCTTGATCCACAGCATGGAATGGACGTGCATACCAGTATCGACATATACATTCAGGATATTGCCGAAACCGCTCTGCTGAATCAGCTTAAGGTTTCGGGGGCACATCATGGCTGTGTGGTTGTGATGGAGGTAGCTACCGGGTATATCAAGGCTATTGCCAATCTGCAGAGAAATCCGAACGACAGTGGATACAGCGAACAATACAACCATGCTATTGGCGAAAGCTATGAACCCGGATCCACCTTCAAGCTGGCATCGGTTGTTGCCGCTATGGAGGATGGATACCTCTCGCTTGATGACACCGTAGATGTTGGTAGCGGGGTAGTGATTTATGCCGGCAATGAGATGAAGGATGCGTCGCGCAGTGTAACCGGAAAGACCAGTGTTGGGAGAGCCTTTGAGGTTTCGAGCAACGTGGGTATCAGCAAAGCTCTGGTTAAAGCCTATGCGGGAAGACCTGAAAAATTCAGTGAGAGGCTGCACAGGATGGGGCTGGGAAAACCGCTGGGGTTGGAAATCCCCGGAGAGGGGAATTGCTATGTGAAAACACCAA
>CAZJZF010000126.1:0-6822 GCA_964550385.1 uncultured Lentimicrobiaceae bacterium
CTTATCGCGCAGGTCGCCGGGGAGGAATCCGAGGTTTTCTCCGGCCTCCACGGCAGGACGCGCCAGGATGATCCGTTTAACCTCACGCTGGCGGAGAGCTTTAACAGCCAAAGCGACAGCAGTATAGGTTTTTCCGGTACCGGCAGGTCCAATGGCAAACACCATATCATTTTTACTACAGCTGACCACCATTCGTTTCTGGTTGGGGGTGATTGCCCTGACCACCTTACCCCCCCGTCCGAATACAAGAGCATCTTTGTCAACAGCTTCCCCATTCCCTTCGGAGTGCATCACATCACCTTCAAGGTATCCTCTTACACGTGCCGGCTTCACTTCACCATACACTTCGAACTGTCTGAGCATAAAGTTAAAAACCCTGGCAAACCGGTTCATATCCTCCTCGTCGCCAATCAGTTTCACCACCTCTCCACGGGCAATGATTTTGAGTTTGGGGAAGCAATTGCGCAACAGGGTAAGGTTCTCTTCTTCCAACCCAAAGATCTCTGCCGGCATCACATCTTCTATAATAAAACTGCGTTCACCCATCCTGATAAATTAAAGGTTGTGACCTGTACCTGTCTGCCGTGGTCAAAAATACAAAAATCCCTGTTTCGGCAAACTAAAACTTGTTACTTTTGATGCTGTTAAGTGAACCAATAATTATGGCCATCATCACACTGACTACAGACTGGGGGCACCGTGATCACTATGTTGCGGCGGTGAAGGGGCGGCTTCTGAGCCTGATGCCTGAAGCCAACATCGTGGATATCAGCCACGACATTGAAACCTTCAACACATTTCATGCAGCCTATGTGTTGCGGAATGCTTTCCCCTCTTTTCCGGAAGGAACGATCCACATCATCGGGGTAAATTCCATCGCAGGTATCGATACGCCGCACACCCTCTTGAAATACAAGGGTCAGTGGTTCATCGGGGCCGACAACGGCATATTCTCCCTGGTTTGTCCTGAAAAACCGGACGAGATCTGGGAAATTGACATACCCTCTGAAACCGACTACTTTACTTTTCCTTCCCGTGATACCTTCCCCAGAATTGCCGCAAATCTGGTGCAGGGTATGCCCCCTTCGGAAATGGGCACCCCTAAGAAAGAACTCAGGAGAATGCTGCAGTTTGAGCCCATCGTTACGCCCACCGAAATCCGGGGTAAAATCATCCATATCGACCACTACCACAATGCCATCACCAACATCAGTGAATCCCTTTTCAGGTCGTTCATCAAGGGGGGTCGTTTCGAGCTGACCGTAAAAGGGAGCAACGAGGCAATTACCAATATCAGCAAGTCCTACGACGATGAACCGGAAGGGGAAAAAGTAGCGCTGTTCAATTCCACCGGATACCTGCAGATTGCGATGAACCGGGGCTCAGGGTGCAGCCTGTTCGGGTATAAAACAGACGACCCGGTGATGATAGAGCGGAAATGATGTGATGACGTGAATAAATGGGTACGGTCAACGCATGCGTTGACCGTACCGCATGCGTTGACCGTACATTATGAATTAACAGATTTTACAAATTATTTTCCCCTGATGGCGGCCTGTGCGGCAGCCAAACGTGCGATGGGCACGCGGAACGGGGAACAGCTCACGTAGGTTAGGCCTGTTTTGTAACAGAATTCAACCGACGAAGGATCACCACCCTGTTCACCACAGATACCCACTTTGAGGTCGGGACGAGCCTGGCGACCTTTCACCACGGCCATTTCCACCAGCTGGCCTACACCGTTGGTATCAATAGTTTGGAAAGGATCTGCCATCAGCATTTTGCCGTCGAGGTAGTCGTTCATGAAACCTCCGATGTCGTCGCGGCTGAAGCCAAACGTCATCTGGGTGAGGTCGTTGGTACCGAAGGAGAAGAACTCCACCGACTGGGCGATGCGGTCGGCCAGGAGGCAGGCACGCGGAATTTCGATCATGGTGCCGTATTTGTAGTCGATGGCATCCACACCCATGGCCTTGCAAACTTCAGCATAAACTTTGTCAACAATCACCTTTGTAAAGTCGAGTTCCGACACATCGCAGGTAACGGGCACCATGATTTCCGGCTTCGGGGTTTTACCTTCACGCAGAAGTTCAACCGTTGATTCGAAGATGGCTTTCACCTGCATTTCTGTAATTTCCGGATAGGTAACTCCAAGGCGTACGCCACGATGTCCCATCATCGGGTTGGATTCGTGCAGTGCTTCGCCCCTTTTTGCTACGGCTTCGGGGGTAATTCCCAGGGCTGCTGCCAGTTCTGCCTGTTTTTCGGCACTCACCGGAACGAATTCGTGGAGGGGAGGATCGAGCAGGCGGAAAGTTACCGGAAGGGTATCCATGGCCAGCAGGGTGCCTTTGATGTCTTTTTTAACGTAGGGGAACAGCTCTTCGAGGGCACTGCGGCGCTCTTCGATGCCATTGCTGAGGATCATCTTGCGGAGCAGGAACAGCGGCTGGTCGGAGCCTTCGCCGTAGAACATGTGCTCGGTACGGAACAGCCCGATTCCTTCGGCGCCATATTCCCTGGCGATCTTAGCGTCAGCAGGGGTATCAGCATTGGTCCTCACACCCATGGTGCGGAAGCGGTCCACAATCTCCATATAGGTTTTAAAGCGCGGATTTTCAGAGGCATCCATCAGCCTAAGTGCGCCTTCGTAAACGTGTCCTTTGGTACCGTTCAGGGTGATAACATCCCCTTCGCGGAGGAGATGGTCTGAGCCTTCAATTTTCGCGGTTTTGGCACCTGCGTTTACATGCAGTTTGCCGGCACCTACGATGCAGCATTTTCCCCAGCCACGTGCCACCAGGGCAGCATGGGAGGTCATTCCTCCACGGGCGGTTAGGATCCCTTCGGCAGCACGCATCCCTTCCACATCTTCGGGATTGGTCTCTTCGCGAAGCAGAATTACCTTTTCCCCTTTACGGTTCCACTGTACGGCATCTTCAGCGGTGAAGACTACTTTGCCTACGGCAGCACCCGGTCCGGCAGGAAGACCCTTCACCAGCGGGTTGGCGTTTTTCTCAACAGCGGGGTCGCAGATGGGGTGCAGCAGCTCATCGAGCTGGGCAGGATCTACGCGCATCACCGCGGTCTTTTCGTCGATAAGCCCTTCGGAAAGCATATCCATGGCCATATTCAGGGCAGCGGTACCGGTGCGTTTTCCGGCACGGCACTGTAGCATGTAAAGTTTCCCTTCCTGGATGGTAAACTCGATATCGAGCATGTCTTTGAAGCTGTGCTCCAGGCGGTAACGGATCTCGTCTAGTTCGGTATAGGTTTCGGGCATCAGCTCCTGCATCGAATGGAGGTGCTTGTTCTGCTCGTTCTTGGTGTCGTCGTTCAGAGGGCTCGGGGTACGGATGCCGGCTACCACATCTTCGCCCTGGGCGTTGATGAGCCATTCGCCGTAGAAAAGGTTTTCGCCGGTGGCAGGGTTACGGGTAAAGGCTACTCCTGTGGCAGAGCTGTCGCCCATGTTGCCGAAGACCATCGCCTGCACGTTCACTGCGGTACCCCAGGTGTCGGGAATGCCTTCGATGCGGCGATAGGAGACCGCTTTCTTGCCGTTCCAGCTTTTAAATACCGCCTTGATGCCCCCTTCGAGCTGCTCTTTGGCATTGTCGGGGAATTCGGTGCCCAGCACCTCTTTCACCCGTACCTTGAAGGCTTCTGCCAGTTTCTGCAGATCTTCGGCAGTGAGGTCGGTATCAGATTTCACACCCTTTTCGTGTTTGAATTTATCGAGCATATCATCGAGCTGCTTGCGGATCCCTTTCCCTTCGGGTAGTTCGATCCCTTCGGCTTTTTCCATCACGACATCGGCATACATCATAATGAGCCTGCGGTATGAATCGTATACAAACCGGGGGTTATTGGTCTTTTTGATCAGCCCCGGGATGGTGGCAGAGCAGAGACCTACGTTGAGCACGGTATCCATCATACCGGGCATGGAGGCACGGGCACCGGAACGGCACGACATCAGCAGCGGATTTTCAGCATCGCCGTACATCATTCCCATATCAGATTCAACCTTCTTCATCCCTTCCCATACCTCGGGCATCAGGGTTTCGGGCAGTTTGCATCCGTTGGCATAGTAATCGGTACAGGCCTCGGTGGTAACGGTAAGACCCGCGGGCACCGGCATTCCCAGATTTACCATTTCTGCGAGGTTAGCCCCTTTGCCACCCAACAGATTCTTCATGGTAGCTTCCCCTTCGGCCTTCTTACCGCCGAAATAATAAACATACTTCTTGTGGTTCATTTTTTGTTGTTTTTGTTGATTATCAATATATTATGTAATATTCTCGTTCTTCGGGTGCAAAGATAAAGAATAATCCTGAAAAGCATATAGAATCTGTGTCAACAAATCGTGACAACAATTAATCACTGACAGGCCTTGCAACAGAGTTTTATATGCTTCAGAAACCGAAAACTGATTATCAGGAAAATTTTTAAGATATGATCCATTTTTGACTATCTTTATGCCTTTGCAAACCACAACACCCACCCTGATGAAATTTACCCAACTCAGATTAATGATTCTGCTGGGTTTCCTGGCAATGACAATGTCGGTTCATGCTACCCACTATATGGGGGGTGAAATCACATGGGAATGCACCCCTGCGGGAGATTTCAGGTTTACCCTGAAACTTTACAGGGAGTGTTACACAAGCAATGGCGGACAATCTGCCAATTTTGGGGCAACCGTGATACTGAATTCTACGGCGCCTGGTTTTGCCAGCATTACCATGACAAGGATTTCCATCACAGATCTCTCGCCACAGTGCGGATGTCCGGGTGGTCCAACTATTTATTGTCCGGGGATGTCTGCAGGTGCAGCCAACATGGGGGCGTTGCAGGAACACCTCTATACTTCCGATGCTAACTATCCCAATGGTGTTCCGCTGACTGGTGTTCCCCCCGCTACGGGTTGGTCGTTCAGCAATTCGAGCTGCTGCAGAAACAGTTCTGCCAACATACCCGGACAGCCGGGTTGGTGGATCAGGGCAATGATGTATCCCTACAATAACAACAACGTAAACAATTGTTTCGACAATTCGCCTCGCTTTGCCGAAAGACCTTCGACCGTTATCTGTTCAGGCTACCCCTATTCCTACCAGACCGCTGCCCTGGATAATGACAATGACTCGCTTGCTTATGAATGGGCGCAGCCCTATTCTGGTGGAAACACCCCTATAGCAAACTATTCACCAGGCTATAGTTACAATTCCCCATTGCCGGGTGTTTTCCATAACCCGGGAAACGTACCTGCAACAATAGATCCTCTGAACGGAGTAGTGTCTTTTACTTCCTATACCAATGGAGCCTTTGTAACCGTAGTTAAAATCACTGCCTTTAAAAATGGGATCAAGGTAGCCGAAATATTCAGGGAGTTGCAGGTGGTATTATTAGCCTGTGGCAGCAACAATCCTCCCGTTGTAAACATCCCATTGTCCGCAACTGCCATAGGATCCAATTGGTATACAGATACTGTGATAGCAGGCAGTGTGGTAAATCTACCAATATCTTTCTTAGATCTCGATAAATGCCAGGATTCTTTGCAAACACCCCAAACGATGCGGTTCACCGCTTCGGGTACCATGCTCGATTCAAACATCAATCCCGGTGGTTGTCCATTCCCTCCCTGTGCCGGTTTTAACCCCTCTCCAACGCCCGGTAATCCATTAATTGCAAGCGTTTGGGGCTATTCCGTATTTACATGGAACACAGGCTTCTTTCATCTTGAGAACAGCGGAGGGTTGTGGATGCCCAAAACCTACCATTTCTGGCTCAAAGTGTGGGATGACTTCTGTCCGGCTCCTGCTATCAGAAATATACTGCTGAGCATCTGTGTAAAACCGCCTGTTGAAAAATCCCAACCCGAGATAAGGTGCATTGATGTGATCCCCAATGGCGATGTCACCTTGCGGTGGACACCGCCCGTTGCGCCATCAGGCTGGGTTTCCGGGTATACCATCGAGCATTCCGGCTCAGTCTCGGGGCCATTTGTCACCATAGGTAATCTCACCAATGCGTCAGCCACTTCCTTTACGCATACCGGTGCCGGTGCCAACCTTTCCGATGCTTTTTACAGAGTCAATGCCCATTACACACAGCCGGTGGCAGGTATTGTTGCACCCTCCCATATGGCCCGTTCCATCAAACTTTCAGCCCAGGTTACTACCCCGGCTTTGAAAAACATCCTGCTCACCTGGCAACCTACCCTCACAAACCTCTCAGCAGGGTCCACCGGTGTATACGAGGTGTATCGGGAGAGCTCTCCCGGGCAGTGGACCCTCTTCAAAACTGTTTCGGCCCTCACCTGCACCGATACCGCTACTTACCAGGGGCAGACCATCCGCTACAAAGTGCTGACTGCCAACACCCACAGCGATCCTGGGCTTGGGATATCCCCGTGCAGCAGCTCCTCCAATATTGCCAGTGTGTTTCTGAGCCAGGTTGAAGAGATGGATTCACAGGAAAATGAAATCCGTGTTTTTCCCAATCCCGGAAACGGACTCTTCACCCTGATGCCGGGATCCCTAAGCGGATTCAGCAGCCTCAGGGTGTTCGACCTGCAGGGGAAAATGGTGTTTTCGAGCAACCCTGTGCTGGCCTCCGGAGAACCTTTGGAGCTGGATATGAGGATATTGACACCTGGTACTTATTTTCTGAATATCGAATGCGGAGATCAGTGCTTTGCAACCAGGATGATGATCGAATGATGGGGAATTTGTTGAAATGAAACAGCACACCGATTATACAGATGCTAGTAGAGTAGAGCGGGGGGAGTGAGGCTCCCCCCTGCCCCCTCATCAAACCGTA
>CAZJZF010000127.1:0-6814 GCA_964550385.1 uncultured Lentimicrobiaceae bacterium
ATCGTAAGCCATAAGTAATCTCAGGCGAAACATAACAGAAAGAGGCTGCCCCCGGGCAGCCTCTTTTTTTTAAGCCTCTAAACAACTAAACAACTAAACCTCCCCAAAGGGGTATGTTACAAACATTGTTAATAACCCAAAAAAATAATTTTTGTATTGCTCAAAAAGATTGTACTTTTATGCAGCCTTAGGTAGGTAACCTAAGGCATGTGGCTTACGTATAAACCTATGGATTTAGATGCAACGCTAGTCCTTGAATTTGTGTGTATTATAAAATATGGAAATCATGGCGCAGGCCCCTCCAGAGTGTGGCCTGTGTTGACGTTTCCAATCGGAAATAAGAGAAAATTTACCAAATAGCGACTCTATGAAAGCGAAAATCTTACCCCCGACGGAAAGCCAAATTGCTGAAAAAATTGAAATAATTAATAATCCACCCGCATCTGCCGGGCTTATACCAATTACTATGATGAAAAAATTTACGCTGATCTGCATCCTGATGCTGTTTGCCGCTGCAGGGCTCTTTGCCAACACACCACAGCCTGTGGTGGTACACGCCGGCAAGGTAGTGGTCACAGGCTCCTTACCCACAACGGTTGCCGTGCCTGTCATTGTCGATGGTTTTGTGGACGTCGCCTCTTTCAACCTGGCACTCCAATTCGACCCATTGATCATGCAGTTGCCTGTAGTTCCGGTTCTTACTAATGTGAATCCGGCACTGACTGGAATTCTCACTACCAACAATCCCTTTCCTAACGAGTTTAGGGTAAGCTGGCTGGGCACGACCATCCCTTTTCTGCCCAACGGAACCAAATTGTTCGACATTCAGTTTCTGAATTACACCGGAGGATCTTCTCTCCTTACATGGTATGACCCTCTTACCGGCCTGAACCCCGATGAGCTGTGCGAGTTTGCTGAAGGTACTACCAGCCAGAAGTATGATGATAATGCCTCCAACTACATCAATGGTTACGTAACCAACATTGCCACCACCATCACCAGTGGTATCACCGTGTGCAATACCCCCAACTACGGATGGATTACCATTAACGCTACCGGAGGATCCGGAAATTATATTTACAAAATTGAAGACGGTACTCCGATCACCAATACTAATGGCACCTTTACAAATCTTCCTTCCGGTACCTATGAGGTTTCCATCTTTGATGCCATCAGCCCTACCGTGGAAATTTTGCTGAACCCGGGTATCACCCTGAATGTGCCCACCGTAAATGGTTACCTTTACAATGTACGACTTGCAACCTATTACTGTGATCTCAACAGTGCCATTTCAGCTGCAGCTGATGGGGACGTGATTCAGTTCTCCTATCTGCGGGATTACGCTGGATTTACCTATAACGACCCCACTAAATCCCTCTACTTCGAAAACAACCTGAGTGGCGACATCAACTTCATAGGAGCTTCCCCTGCCCTTATACTGAATGGAGGTACGTTAAGCTTTAATAACGTAAACTTTATGGCTTCATCAAACGATCCTACCATCGTAGTAAACGGCGGAAAACTTATCCTTCGGAATTGTCTCATCATTGAATCCACCTTATTTGATAATACTGGTGTCCTGGTTGCCGGTGGTGAACTTGACGCAGGTCTGGTGGGTGATCCCGGGAAAAATTATTTTTCTTCCAACGGCATCGGAAGAGCCATCACCCAAACCTCAGGCATCGCCAATGCCATCTGTAATTATTATGGTGGAACCCTTTATATCCACGTTACCTCCAAAATCCTGGGTACCGTTGCTTTCGATCCCTGGAACGATGCCACCCTCAACAATTGTATCTATTCCACCTTCGGTGGCCCCACCACCTTTGCTCCGCAAATGTTTGTTACCGGAACCCCGAATACTTACCAGATTCCCATCACTGTGCAGAATTTCCTCGATATCGATGCCATCTCCCTTTCGCTCGATTACGAAGCTGCCAAGCTGCAGTGTACAGGATATACCGTGGGTGCAGTCGCAGGCCTTTCTGTTACCCCCGACAATACCAACGGCAATGTGAAGATCGGCTGGTTCGGTGCAACTCCGATTACATCCCTGCCCAACAATGCCATCCTGGGTTATCTGAACTTTACCTTCACCGGCGGAACCTCACTCCTGCTGTGGAATGATAACCCCGATACCGAATGCGAATATCAGAAAGCACTGATCCAGGGTCCCTATTTTGATGATCCTGCCTCAACCTGGTACATCGATGGCTTCATTACAGATATGGCCGCGAGCTATACCTGGAAAAATGTTACCTGCAAAGGCAGCAATGATGCCTATATCCATATTGCCGCTACAGGAGGCTCTGCCAGCTATCAGTTCTCTATCGACTTCGGCGCCACCTGGACAAACACCACTGGTATCTTCAACGGACTTGCCCCCAACACCTACAGCGTTTGGGTGCGTGACGCCAATTACCCTGTGGTTGTCATCAAGCTCAGCAACGCCCAGGTGCTTGCAGAACCCGCCATTGCCCTTACCATGAATGTCTTCGAATCACACAGGGTGCGCTGCAAAGGCGAAGTAAACGGACAAGCCACCGTAAATGCCTTCAACGGCTGGGGTGGATATACCTATAGTATTAATGGTACTACCTGGCAGACTTCCAACATCTTCGATGCCCTTATCGTAGGCTTCTATACCCTCTATGTAAAAGATGCCAACGATTGTGTCATAAGCGCTATCCTGGAAATCACAGAACCTTCCATTGCCCTTACCGCCAGCGGATTTGAATCGAAAGTGGTGAAATGCAAAGGCGAAGCCAACGGTGAAGCTACCCTTACCGGTTTCAACGGCTGGGGAACCTACACTTACAGCAAAGACGGACTGAATTTCTATACCAGCCCTGTGATTACCGGTCTTCCTGCCGGAACCCACACCCTCTGGGTGAAAGACCTGGGTGGTTGTACCGTTCCGGTAAGCGTAACCATCACCGAACCCGCTGTTGCACTCTCACTTACCGCCTCCGCAACCAAAATGGTTACCTGCTTTGGTTATAACGACGGAGAAATCACGGCTACTGCAGTAGGTGGCTGGGGAACCTACAGCTACAGCGTAGACGGAACCAACTGGCAAACTTCAAACGTCCTTACAGGACTTACTGCAGGTACCTATACGGTGTATGTAAAAGACCTGCAGAATTGCATTGTTGCCGCCCCGGTTACCGTTACCATCACCCAGCCGGGTATGCTTACCGGCGTGATCAGCGGTGACAATACCGTATGTTATGGTGTATCATCCACCGTTACGGTTACCATTACTGGCGGAACCCAACCCTATGCTTTTGAAATCACCGACGGAACCACTCCGGTTATCGTAAGCGGTCTGAATGCCAACACCTATACCTTTACCCAGCCCTACTACACTACAACCACCTGGAGCTGGACCAGCCTCACCGATGCCAACCTTTGCACCAGCACTCTTTCAGGAACCGCTACCATCACCGTAAACCCACTGCCTGTGGTTACCAATGTTACCCTCTTTACTTCAGTGGATCAAACCACATGGAGCAATGTCGGTGGTACCTTTGCCGGTGGCTATGTGATGTGTATCGACCCGGTGATCCCTTACCATTATATGGATATCAATAACCTTACCCTGGCGAATGTACCATTATATACAGGGAGCTTTGTTCAGAATGCGTTCTACCTCAATACCGCTTCCGTACCTGCAAACTTCTATTCCTACTGGGCTGGCAAGGGTGTTGACGGCGTTAACAACACCTACGGGTTTGAACTCCAGATGTGGCAGATCATCAAGGGATGGGCTCCCATGTTCTACATCAAATACGATGGCTCTGATTTTAAATTGATTGATGGGCTTCAGTATCAGTTAGGCATGGTAGAAAACCCGCTGCGCATCAACGGCGCTTATCCGCAGGGCAATTATATGTTCACAGGTACAGTTCAGGATCAGAACCTCTGTACTTCACTCCCTTTCAGCATCACCATGCAGCTCAACTCCAGCCCGGTGGTTACCGATGTTACATTGCTCCAGTCAACTGATCTTACAACCTGGACAAGCGTTACCGGTTCATTCACACCAGGTTTTGAAATGTGCGTTGACGAACTGGTACAGTACCATTATCTTGATATCAACACCCTTACCAGTGGCATCAATCCTCTGGCTGTAAACTCCTATCAGCTGAATCCTTTCTATCTTGACGTAACTTCGGTTCCTGCAGGATTCTATGCCTATTGGGCAGCAAAGGGAGTAGTAAGTGGTGCTTCATCATGGCAGGGTGTGATGTGGAATATCATCAATGGCACTGCTCCTATGCTCTACATCAATTTTGACGGTACCGATTATACGCTGGTGGATGGACTTCAGCATCAGATCGGACAGGGGCAGAATCCCCTCCGCATTTCCAGCGATTATCCCCAGGGAGCCTACAAATTTACCGGTACAGTGATCGATGTGAACGGTTGCAGTTCATCTCCGTTCTCCATCAACATGACACTTACCACCATGCCGCAGCCTGATGCAGGCAGTGATTTTACCGTTTGCAACTCCGTATCATACCAGCTTCAGGCTGTCCCAACGGTTGGAACAGGCCTGTGGACAATGACTTCTGGCCCGGGTACTGCCGTGTTTGCCGACGCAACTTCTGCAACCTCCCTGGTAACAGTGGATGTGGCAGGTGCCTATACCTTCACCTGGACCGAAACCAACAGCATCTGTTCCCGTGAAGATGAGGTTGTGATTACCTTCCTTAAAGGCACCAACGCCGATGCCTATACCATCGCTTCCATTCCCTCGGTTATGGCTGTGAGCGGAGCTCCGGTGGTTACAAAGTTCACCTATACCCTTCCTGTTGCTGACATAAATGCAGATGCCAATATCTATCTGGACGGTGTACTCAAAGTTACCGGCGGCACATTCCCTGCCGGCATGAAGGTGACTGAAATCCGCAGGGTGGCCGATATCACCACTACCTACTTTAAAGTCATCAATGGTGACCTGTCAGGTAAAACACAGGTGTTCTTCAGCGACCTGGTTGGCGCTGCCAATAAACTTTTCGAAAACACACGTCCACTCTACAACTGGGTTGTTACCATCGAAGATGCTGCAGGCACCACCGCAACCCTGAACCTGGATTTCGCTCTCATTACCTATCTTACCAAACCGGTGGATCTGGGAGTTGACTGCTATTCGGTACTTGATCAGAAATCCTACACCGTTTCCTACAATGAAGCTGTGATTACTACACAGGACGATGAAGTTTGTTTTGGAGATGTACTGAACTTCCCTGTTACCATTGCTTATCCCGTAATCAGCAATGTGGATGTCAACAATGAAGTTCTGCTCGATGCCAAACTCACCATTACCGCTGGTGGACCTTTTAACCTCGGAGCTACACTTCTTTGGGGATACAATGCTCCTGCCACCATTCCTTCCGCTACCAATATCGACGGAAAAACCGTACTTTACCTCTCCGACATCGTTGGGGGCACACCAATGCCTCTCTCAGGACACAGTGGAATCGATGTCTGGAATATCAGCATATCCGGCGCTGGCGTTGGAGTATATGATATTAAGGTTGAAGGGATTGCTGTTACCACGGTTGTAACACCGGCTCTCTATCCGTTGCAGATTCCCGGATTGCCTGGTTATCCTGCCAATATCTATCCTACACCTGCACCCGGCGATTATACAACCTATGAATACAGCTATGCAGAAAACGACCTGACACTGACCGTTCATCCTCTGCCTACCATTACCCTTACAGATCCGAATCCGAAAGTATGCTTCGGCGCTACAACGGTGTTGTTCCCCTTTACAGCTACCACCAATAACCCCGATTTCTACTCTATCGACTGGAATGCAACTGCAGAAGCCAATGGTTTTACAGATGTTTCCGGCGTGAGTCTTACTACCAGTCCTATCGTGGTTTCGATGACAGGGTCAGCCGTATATGGAACCTATACCGGATCTTTAACGGTGTACAATAGCATCACCGGCTGTGTCAGCCAGGTTTACACCATTACGGTAGATGTTCCCAAGCAGCTTTATGCAATTGCCTTGCAAACCACTCCTGTTTCCTGTAACGGTGGAAGCGACGGTGTTGCCACGGTCACTGGCTACGATGGCTGGCCTGCCTATTCTTACTTGTGGAGTGACCCTGCCGCCCAAACCACAGCTGTTGCCTCTGGCCTCGCTGCCGGTTTGTACAATGTAGTAGTTACTGATATGTTAGGTTGTACTACAACTGCCTATGTTACCATCACCGAACCCGATGTGCTCAGCGCTACCATCGCCAAAACCGACCTTACCTGCTACCAGGCCGATGATGGCACGATTACCGTTACCAACCCGCTCGGAGGTTACGGAACCTATCAGTACAGACTTGATATGGGTGGATGGCAATCCACAGGCCAGTTCGTAAATCTGGCTCCCGGCACTTACGTTGTTGAAATCCGTGATGCTGCCCATACCAGTTGCACCATGATCCTGGGTTCGCTCACAATTCTCGAACCGGCTCCTATCACCCTCAGCGGAACCTTCAACTACTACAACCTGAACAACACTCCGCTCAATAACCTTACCGTGAAACTCTATCAGGGTTCAAACCTCAAGTACACCTTTAACCCAACCGGGGCAAATGGATCCTACCTGTTCGGCAATGTATGCCCGGGCACCTATGATGTGGTGGCTACTACGATCAAACCTATCGGAGGTATCAATTCTACCGATGCTGTTCAGGTTAACAGCTGGCCTCTCGCTCCTGTCCCCATCGAAAAAATACGATTCAAAGCTGGGGATGTGAATTACACCAATACCCTCTTTGCCAACGACGCAGGTCTGATCCTG
>CAZJZF010000128.1:0-6805 GCA_964550385.1 uncultured Lentimicrobiaceae bacterium
CCGTCCAAATGCCGCCCATTCGTCGATGTATTCGGCCATCGTCGATGAAGGGGTGATGGGATAAATCGCAGCATTTTCGCTGAACATATAAGCCACATGACTGGCGGCATAGTTGCCGTCGCAGGTGATGAACTTCTTTTGCTTACTCATAACAAAAATATTTTAAGTGTCTGATTATTAGTTGTATCCGTTTTCATTCGGAAAATCGCAACGAAATTACGGAATTTCCCTGATACAGGGTTTAAGGGTGCCTGAATAATAACTCCGAAGGGGTAATTTAGACCGATTATAAAGTTTGTGACATATATTTCTGCAGCGATACAATTCTAATGCATTTCAGAAACAAAAATCATATTTTCTCAACTTTGGCATTTGGGTTATCACATATCGGAAACTCTGATTGAGTGGCAATAACTATGGCAACAAAAAACCTAAGGGCTTTATGTGTATTTTTCATGAACAGATCATACTACAACCTGATGATCTTCAGGGTAACAGTTCTCTCCGGCAGCAGAACCCTGCAGTAGTAGAGGCCCGGAGAAACCCGGTTTCCCCTGCTGTCCGTGCCGTCCCATTTCACTGTGTTTGTATCATGCCCGGAATCAGCGAACAACAGTGTTCTGATCAGGTTGCCCCGGCAGTCGGTAATGGAAAGGATACCATTACAATTGCCAGGCATGTAAAAATGGGTGTATGACGCAGATGGATTTGGGATTGCAAAGATATCAGAGTAATGGTTAGATTGTTTAATGCCAATGGTTTGCACCAGAAACACCGCACTGTCGGACCATTCGCTCCATTTAAGGTTTTCGTCGCGGTACCTCAGGCGCCATTTATAACTTTGACCGGGCACCAGCAACCCAGTATCAAGAGTGAGTTCTTGCAGGTCAATCCCTGCATTCAGGTTTAAGGGTTGCCACAGGGGAGCTCCTGAATCCTTGTAGTAGTTTTCCCGGCCGCGATGGGAATCAATGAGGGGTGTGGCGAAATCTCCCATTTTTTCAGCCAGTTGAAAATGGGAGCTCATCAGGGTATCGGCTCCTGAAAAGGGGGAACCCTGCAGTACCGGAGCATTGAACGAAACATTTACCGGGCTTACGGCTTGTGGTTTCGCAGGTGGCGGCTGATTGGGATACCAATGCCAACGATCCAGTATTACAGGGCTTTGCGGCATATCGGGGTGCCCCAGGCTGTAAAAAGCTGCATCAACGGTTTTGATATCCATATCCACATCTACCAGCATGAAACCGTAATGATCCAGAGATATCTGAACATCAGGCATATCAACCTGATTGGAGAACATGCCCCAGCGATCGAGTATTCCACCGGCTCCTCCACAAATAATGTTTCGGAAGCTATGGTTTCCAGTGGATAAAGGAGTATAAGTGGCCCGTTCGTAAGCATGGGTGTGACCATGCGTATTCATCACCATTTTCGGGTAACCCTCCTGCACCGGGTAAATCTGACCCGAGACATAGGGGGTGTTACCATCGGGCCACACCTCGCTGAAGCCCGGGTGATGAAAATAGCAGAATACAAAATCT
Organism: uncultured Lentimicrobiaceae bacterium; assembly: GCA_964550385.1. Classification (GTDB taxonomy): domain Bacteria; phylum Bacteroidota; class Bacteroidia; order Bacteroidales; family SKPS01; genus SKPS01. The sequence goes on from CAZJZF010000128.1 coordinate 1,545, forward strand.
AAGGATGTGTCCACGCTTGAAGTATTCAACTGATCCTTGAGCCAGTTGATCTGCGTCTGAGTTTGCCAGGCAGTATTGGTGTTGAGTGAGATAAAGCTGCAGTTTCCCAGACTGAAACTGTAGTACCGTTCATTGTCACCGGGATAATCGCTGTAATGCATGAACTTATAGAAATAGGCACTCTCCTGCTCATGATTTCCGATGGAGATCATAAAGGGTACATACGGAGATAGGCGCGAGTAAGGATTAAAAAACTCGTTCATATACCTCCCCTCTTCATTGCCCAGGTGCATAATGTCTCCGCTGTGCATTACAAAAGTGAGCGAATCAGCCCATTCGCTTCCATACAGTTGAATCAATTTTGTCAAAATGGAATCGGTAATGGATGTCGTGGTTTTAACTTCTGTCTGCGAATCCCCGATCTTCAGGAAGCGGATTTGCCTGCCGGGAGTTCCGGCAAGAGGAGGGGTGCGAAAGTGATACACGGCCGAAGTGTCGCAGCCACTGATGCAACGGTAGTAATACCGGGTGTTGGGAGTAAGTCCGGTAAGTTTAACTGAATGCCACCGGATGGAAGACATCGCGGAGCCGATGTCTTCATAGCTGCCGGTTGCTGTGGATGCCGGGTTTACAGTGGTTCCATATTGTACCACCGTGGAAGCAGTATGGAAAGAGTTCCAGCAAACGTACATCGAATTGTGGGTGGGCGATTGCAGGTAGGGGTTGATGCCCGAAGGGTGAAATCCACCCAACGCCAGCACCTGAAGGTCGGTTAAAGCAGAATCGAACAGGGCAATCTGTGCAACGTGCAGGAGGTTGTCCTCCCCGTTGTCATCGGCAAAGAACAGCAGTGCCTGGTTCAATGCAAACCTTCCATCCACATCCGTTGCGGGGCTCGTAAAATGGTGAATGGGTTGCCCATCAATATAATACCGGATGCGACTCCCCAGGTCAACGCTTATGAGCAACCTGTACCAGGTATCAGGTTTAAGGGCAAAACCTGAGTATCCGGTGTAACCAATTCCGGTTTGACTGTATGGATTGATAAAATGGTCGCCATCATTGCTGTTCGTTGCGTTGGTTTGGAATAGGGAGTGATACACCCTTGGATTGGGAACCAGAACATCGATGAGGATTGAGTACTTGTTTACCAGATTTCCTCCTCCGTTGGGATTGATGGTATGATAACAAGAATAGTAGCTTCCTGTATCGATGGCAACCGCGCCATCGTTTGCTGCCGGACCGGGAATAGGAGTGTGGTTTCCGTTAAGAATCAAGCTGTTGCCAATGGCTGCACCGAGAAGATTCAGCGGATCATCGAATGACCAGCGCCCTACAACACCCGAAGGCCAGGTTTGGGCCGTTAAAATTCCAGGCGCCCACAGGATGAGAAAAACGGTCCGCATCAGGATCTTCATCAGAGAGAATAGGTATTTGACAAATGTATAAAAATGGGTGAAATGCTTTGCCATTTCTGCGAATTCGTTTTTTTTCCCTAATTTTGAACAACACTTTCCATTTTCTGTTTAACCATATATTAAACAAAAACCACACGACCGCTATGGCAAATTTACGTACAACCTACATGGGGATTGAATTGAAGAATCCCATTATCATCGGAGCAAGCAATATGGTGATGGACCTGAAGTTTGCAAAAAAACTCGAAGAAGCCGGCGCAGCAGCGTTGGTATACAAATCGTTGTTTGAAGAGCAGGTGATATTTGAGCGTATTCAGCTCCAGAACGACCTGGAAGCGTTCAATGAAATGAATGCCGAAATGCAGCGGTTGTTCCCCGAAGTCGAACATGCCGGTCCGCAGGAATACCTGGTGAACCTGAAGAAACTGAAGGAGTCTGTCAATATCCCGGTGTTTGCCAGTCTCAATGCTCTGCACAAGGATACCTGGGTTGAATACGCAAAACTGATTGAGGAGACGGGTGTGGATGGCATTGAGTTGAATTTTTATTCGATGCCCGAGGAATTCGATCGTGATGCCAAACTGATTGAAGACCAGCAGCTTGAAACCCTGTTTGCCGTTAAAAAGAGCCTGAAGATACCGGTTGCCGTTAAACTGAGCCCCTTCTACTCAAACCCATTGCAGGTGATCAGCCGGATGGACGATGAGGATGTGGATGCCTTTGTGCTTTTCAACCGTTTCTTCCAGCCCGATATCGACCTCGAGAATTTGAAGCTCCACTTCCCGTACAATCTTACCCCTGAATCGGATAACCGCCTTACCCTCCGCTTTGCCGGATTGCTCTATGGCAATATCAATGCTGATATCTGTGCCAACACCGGCATCTTCACTGCCAACGACGTAATTAAGATGCTGCTGGCAGGAGCCTCATCGGTGCAGGTGGTAAGTGCTGTGATGAAAAACGGTGCCGACCACATCAAGGTGATGCTCGAAGGAATTGAGAAATGGATGGATGCCAAGGGATTCGGGTATATCGACCAGTTCCAGGGAAAACTGGCCCGCAAGAACTCAAAAGACCCGTTTGCCTACAAGCGTGCCCAGTACGTGGATATCCTGCTGAAATCCAGGGATTTCTACAAGACCTATCCCCTGCGGTAGAAGTTGAGGAGGTTGAGTTGTTTAGCTGTTTAGTCGTTTAGTCGTATTGTCGTGCAATCGTATCGTCGTGCAGTCGTATCGTCAAAACCGTCTGCCCTCTGCCACTCTAAACCTTATCACATTCATTACCTTAGTAGCAATGGGTTCACGCACACAATATTAACCTTATTACCCACATCCATAAAACCACGAAATGGTGACAATATAATAGGTATAGAGTGTTGCGGGTTTGCCAACAGCCAAAAGCTAATGGGCAATAGCCAACAGCCTTCTTTCTGGAAAAATTCGCCAGATAATTCCTTGAAAAATGATGAAACGTATAATGGCTACCAGAGACCTATTTAAAATGGTTCTGGATTCTTTCTCTGTCCTCTTCCAGGGTTCTGAATTTTTTCAGATATCCTTTCAGATCTTTCCTGAACGGCGCCAGTTCTTCAAATTTCATCCCCGATCCTCCTGATCCTCAAAGTTCCTGACAGTGTAGGGGGGCTCTCTGTAAAAAGCGAGCTCATAATTAATGATCCCCCCTTCATTAGTGGCCAGCCAGGGGAGATCCTGATGGGAATACCGGCTGATGGCTGTGCCGGACCAGTCGCTCAACTGATCCACAATCTTGTCGAGCACCTCCTTTTCGCTGGCTTTGAGCAGGGTAAGATCAGATCTGACAAGCGGAATATAGCGTGTTTGGGGCATTCCATGGTATTCCGTTTTAAACCGTTGCAACAAGCCGTCTGCGGTCATTCCCCTGAGGATGGGAACGATATTGTCCGGCACAGGACCGAAAGGGAGCTTCCGGTAAACGGCTCCGCTCAGATGCTCTTCATACAGTTCGTAGTAGTTGAAATCGGAGAAATAGAGAAGTTTATACAGCACAGTTTCACCCACATTGGGTTTGCCGGCGCATTTCCCGAGCAGGTAGAGCAAAACATTCCGGAATTTCGACAACTGAAAATCGGGAATAGCGCGTCGTTCAGTCTGAATGCTATATGCCGTAATGGGTTCCATTACCATTTGGTAAGGTTTCGGAAACCCATCAGACATAAACGCATCCAGTGAAAAGCCCAGTTCCATTCCCAGATTCCGCAATTCGAAAGCATCAAGGTTCTTATTACCCAGTTCAATTTGTGCGAGCGTGGACCTGGAAATACTGATACATCTGGCAAGATCTGCCTGCGACAGCCCTTTCTGTTTACGCAGCGCAGCGATCCTTCTGCCTATTTCTTTCATTGTCAGCATTGTACTTATTGCTTGATTTATACTCATCTTTGCAAAGATACAAATGTTTTAAAAGCAATCAATGCAATGATCCTTAATCGAACATTTTTATAATGTTGTGGATGTTGAGGAAGTTGAGAGAGTTGAGGGGGTTGAGTGGTTTAGTCGTTTAGCTGTTTAGTCGTTTAGTCGTATTGTCGCACAGTCGTTCCGGCAAAACCTTCTGCCCTCTGCCACGCCAAACCTTTTCACCATAATAACCTTCTTAGCAATAGGTACCTGTACACATTATTAACCTTCTGTTGCAAAACACAACTGTTTAAGTCCAGCAAGCGCACGATTCAGAAAAATGATGGAGATCTTGCACCGCATTTAATCAAATACTCCTGGATCTCCGGGTTGGATTCTGCCCAGTCCAAAGGTGTCTTACCATCACTGTCAATAACATTGACATTAGCCCCTTTCTCAATAATTAGTTTGACAATTCTGATATTTTCAGATCTTACTGCCCAAATAATCACGTATTGTAAATTGCTATCAGCATCGTGTACATTTGCTCCCGCATTTAGCAATATACGTACTATTTCAATGCGATTCCTGAGGGCTGCATGCATTATAGCTGTACCTCCATAAATGTTTTTCTGATTTATATCCGCATTATTATCTATCAGAAATTTCACTAAGTCCTTGCTCGAATAAATACTTGCTAGAATTAAAGGTGGCCAGCCATCCTGGTCTGGAATACTCACTGCAGACAAATTGCCTATAAGAAGCTTCTTTACCAATTCAAAATCATCATGTTTAATAGCTGAATACAGGTCGATTTTTGCACCATTTTTCTTGAGCAGGTAGTACACATCATTGTTTCTAACTGTATCTGATAACATAATAGCTGTTTCTCCATCTTTGGATTGATGATTTATATCCTGGCCTAATTTCAAGAGATGCTTAATCGTCCAGCTATCATTTTGCATTACGGCATACATCAGGAGTGAATAACCGTGTTTATCAATAACATCTGGTTTTGCTCCACTTTCAAACAGCAATTTTATGATCTGATGGTTTCCTCCTTCAATTGCAAAAGTGATTGGATACCAATCGTCACAAACAGGGTCTGTAGTGAAATGGAAATCGCTGGAATACTTTCGCTGAGGGCTATTACAACTTTTCTGATTAACATTTTCCCCTTTGCCCAATAAGTCCTTTACAACTTCCAATTTCCCATTATAACAAGCGTCAATAAAAGGAGACCAATCATCAGGGTATCCGATCCCAGATTGGTTTTGATCAGATACTTCTTTAGTACTATTTCCATTTTTACATGAAATTACCCATTGAAGAATCATGCAGATTATCAGAGTTTTAGTAATCGTTTTTATCATCTTATGATTATTAACGGCTGTTTGTCAGAAAACTTCTGTTTCGGCTTCCCATGACCAAAGGTACAAATTCGACAGTATTAACCGATATA
>CAZJZF010000129.1:0-6796 GCA_964550385.1 uncultured Lentimicrobiaceae bacterium
TTGATTATTATAAATTTGCATCAATTGCCGGGTCAGCACTGGAACTGGAGTTGGAGCACATCGACAACCTGTTGAATTACAATAAAACAACATTGGAACTGAATTACCTTTCAAAATAAAAACATGAACACTCTGAAAATATCTCTGATTGCGGCAACAGCCTTATTATGCCTGGTTTCATGTGCAAGGAAACAGGAGCCTGCCGAGTCAGTTACAGACCTGATTGAGATTACTGCTCAGCAGTTTATCACAGACAGCATGCAATTGGGGAGCATTGAATCCAAAGTATTCGAAAGTACTGTTGAATGTATGGGAGTTGTTGTTCCTCTGGCAGATGGGAAAGCCAGGGTGAATGCACCTGTTTCGGGTGTTGTAAGGAGCATATACGCCCAGAACGGTCAACAAGTTCAGGCGAAACAAATACTAATGGAAATATCCGGTGCTGACATTATCGACGTTCAAAAGGATTATGCAGAAGCATCGGCACACTACAAACGCCTGAAGAGTGAATTTGAGCGGACAAAGACTTTGTTTGCAGAGAAGGTCTCTTCAGAAAAAGATTTTATTACAGCAGAAACCGACTTTAAAATTGCGCTGGCAAGGTATCAGGGGTTAAAAATGAAAATCGAAGCAATGGGATTTGTGCCAGCAAAAATCGAAAACGGTGAATTCTATTCCGGTTACCAGATAAGATCGCCTATCGCAGGTTACATTTCCCAAATAAATGTTTTCGCGGGAACTTATATCAACCCATCAACTGAACTGTTGGAAATCATCAATCCCTCCAGGTCACAGATCCGGCTCTCGGTATTTGCATCGGATATTCAAAAAGTAAGAATGGGACAACCTGTCCGGTTCAAACAGGCAGATGGCAGTGCCATTGCATCGGCCACCATCAGCGCGGTTGGCGTGGCAATGGATGAAGACAATAAAATCATCGAATGTTATGCTTCCCATAATTACAAATCGGCTGGTCATCTTATTACCCATCAGATTGTTGAATCTGAAATCATCATCCGCACTGATACAGTAATGGCATTGCCTTCCGATGCCATTATCAAAACAGAATCCGGGTCTTTTATCTTAGTCCTTCAGAAACATGAGAAAGACCGCTATTTGTTTAACAAGGTTGCAGTGGAAATCGGGCGACAATACAATGGTTATACCGAGGTCTTGAACGATGTGAGCAGGAGTCAAATCATCACCAGAGGAGTATACAATAGTGCGATAGGGATATAAACTGTCATTTGAATAAGAACCTTGCATTAGGTTCGTAAAACAAAGCCGCCGGTACGAAGTATCGCGAACCGGCGGCTGGGTAACATTTATCTGTTCAAAATTCGTCCTAACGACTTAATACGATAAAGGCATGAATGATCCCCGGGAAGCCAAAAAGGCAGCACCATAAAACATTGTAAAGGGTTTCGATGCCCCAGTCTGTATATATTCCAACAGCAAGTGGTGGAAATACCACTGCCAGTACATACAGTCCAACCGGTGGTGTTTTTAAACCTTGAGCCTGCGCAAATTTACAATCGGCAATTGCCATGTCGATAAGTCTTGCACGCTCGAATTTCGACAAATCATTCATTTCGGCCTTCAGAAGATCCTTGTCGAATGTTTCCATCGAAGCAGCAAAGGCAAAAACATCTTCTGCCGTTTTTGTGGTTTTTACATCCGGAGATGAAGCAAAGGCCTGGATGCCCAGGATCAGTCCGGCTAACAATAAGACTAATTTTCTCATAACGTTTGGGTTTGGGTTAATAAAAGGGTTAAGAGCAAGCGTAATTTTTAAGAATAATGATTAATTAGAAATTAGGAATTAGAAATTAGAAATGATGCCAAATATAGGTAATGCAGGATTACGTGTCAAGGGATATTTTGTTTATTTTTAAATTTTCGAGGTGGTTATTGTTTTCTGATGAATTTGCGGCTTAACAGGGTGTTTGGTGTTGTAATATGTAGCAGGTAAACTCCTTCAGGGAGGTCTGAAATATCTATATTCAACACACCTGTTTGATCTGCAATTATCTCTTTTAGTCTGATTCCCTGAAGGTTGGAAACAGAAATGGTTCGCAGTTCAGCTTCAGCAACTCCAAAATCGATGAGGAGGTGGTCTCTGGCAGGGTTTGGCATTACAGAAACTTCATTTGTGGCAGCTGTGAGCCGGATACCGGTAACCGGTCCGTTGTAGGTGGGCTCATAAGCCAGTCCGTTGATCATTTCGTTGTAGGTCATTGGCGCCAGGGTGGAGCACAGGGGCAAAGTAGTAGCATCGTTCTTGTTGAGACGGTAAAGCTGTGGTCCTGTCATCCCGGGTCCCAGTGCCGAGATACACAGCCCCTGACCATCTTCGAAGGTTGCAAGGCCGTAAATGTAGGGAGTATAATGGGGCAGAGTAATGGTTCCTATCAGGGTTACGCTGAAGGGATTAAGCACAATTCGTTTCAGCCTGTTCAGGTCGCACACTGCGTAAAGTGTATCATCCAGAAAAGCAAGATCGCCCTGCGTTTTGCCAATCGAGCCCAGCAGCGTATGCTGACCAGTGCCGATATGGTAGCGGTATAAATCACCGGTTGAGTTGTTATACACCATGTAAAGATTTCCACTTTTATCGCTGGTAAGGGCATTTCCTGTCCAGGTGGATGCCGTAACCAGTGTGGTGGTTGCAGCGGTGGTGTCCAGTGCGTACAATTTTCCATTTATTGCCCCTGCCTGGAGGATTCCAAAGATCCTGTTGCCCGATATGGCAATGTCGTCCAGGGAAGTTACCCCGGTAAGGCTCATTACATGCTGGCAATTGCAGGAAGTTGGATCTATCAGGTACAGATTTCCGAAGTTGGTAATGGCAAATATATGTTGCGCTTCCGCAGGTTTCTGAAAGAATGGGAGCAGAAACAATAGAAGGAAGAAGCTTTTCATCACTTTCATCTTGCTGAAATTTGAAATAGATTCCTTACTCGTAACAGGTCTCATGGCTATGAAGATACAAAGTTGAAAAAAAATCAAATACATTACAATAAAATACCATGAATATTTTGGGATGGATGCCCGGGTTTGACAGCCGGCAAAAAGATGCTATTTTTGCCGGCTGAAAGCACCATAATCATCATCCTATGTCGCAGATCATTTTTGGTATTCTCCTGATTATCACCATTTCAGTGTTCAGTTGGTCGGCTTACAGGATATACCGGTTCTTCCGGCTTACCCGTCCGGCCTATCCGGTCCGGGATATCGGTAAACGGATCCGGCTCACCATCGTAAATGCCATTTTTCAGGAACGGATCTTCCGCAACCGGATCGCCGGATTTATGCATGCCATGGTGTTCTGGGGGTTTTGCATAATCCTGCTGGGCAGCATTGAGATGGTAATCGACGGAGTGGCTGGCACCGACAGGGTTTTGGCAGTGCTGGGTCCGGTGTACGATATTATCATGGCGCTGGGTGATATCTTTGCCTACATCATTGCCTTGTTTATTGTGATTTTCATCGTTCGCCGGAGCATTCTCAATATACCCAGGCTGCACGGCAGGGAGCTCACTCATACCAATCACACCGATGCGTTTCTTGCCCTCAGTTTCATACTGATACTGATGCTTACCCTGGCCGGTATGAATATTTTCTATATTGCAGAACATCCTGAAGGTTACGAAGGGGTTTATCCTATCAGTGCAATCTTTGCACCCCTCTATAACAATACCAACCCCATCATCACCCAATGGCTTCACGATGCTTTCTGGTGGAGCCACATCCTGCTGATTTTCCTGTTCGCCAACATCCTCCCTTATTCCAAGCACTTCCACATCTTTATGTCGGTGCCCAACGTTTTCTTCAGCCGGCTTACCCCGCTGGGGAAAATGCATACCATGGAAGATATCACCCGCGAGGTGAAGCTGATGATGGATCCGGCAACGGCATTTGCTGCTGCCCCATCCGACCAGCCACCGTCGCGCTTTGGCATCCTGGATATTGAGGATGTGACCTGGAAAAACTATATCGACTCCCTTGCCTGCACCCAGTGCGGCAGGTGCACTTCGGTATGCCCGGCTGCCATGACGGGCAAGATGCTTTCGCCACGAAAAATGATCATGGACATCAGGCGCCGGATGAAGGAGAAAGGACCCCACCTGGTAAAGGAAGGGAAGGAGTATGCCGACCAGAAATCGCTCATCCGCAGCTATATATCCGAAGAGGAGATCTGGGCCTGCACCACCTGCAACGCCTGCGCCCGGGAGTGCCCGCTCAACATCGACCATCCCACCTTCATCCTCGATCTGAGACGTTATCTGGTGATGGAAGAATCCAAAGCCCCGGCACCCCTCAACGCCATGTTCTCCTACATCGAAAACAACGGCGCCCCCTGGCAGTTTTCGAATGAAGATCGCTTAAAGTGGACTGAATGAATATTGAGTTGTTGAGCTGTTTAGTTGTTTAGTTGTATTGCCTAAATATTCTTAACCCCTAAACAAATAAACGCCTAAACGAATAAACTTCTTAACCTTGAACCTTTTGAACCTTGAACGCTTGAACACCATGAATACTGACGAAAAAATGCCCCTCAACGTGCCTGTGATGGCGAATGTATTTGCTGAAGGGCGAAAGCCTGAATACCTTTTCTGGGTAGGTTGTGCCGGAGCCATCGACTTCAGGTATATGAAGGTAACCCGTGCCTTTGCTGCCATCCTGAATCATCTTCAGGTAGATTATGCGGTGCTGGGAACCGAAGAGACCTGCACCGGTGATCCTGCCCGAAGAGCCGGCAACGAGATGCTGTTCCAGATGCAGGCGATGATGCTGATAGAGACCTTTAAAGCATACGAGGTTAAGAAGATCATCACCATTTGTCCACATTGTTTCAATATACTGAAACACGAATACCCCGATCTGGGAGGAAAGTATGAGGTGATCCATTATACAGAGTTTCTTGCGGAGCAGCTGAATGCGGGTGCGCTGAAGCTGGATACCGGAAAGCTGATTGGCAGGAAAGCGACCTTTCACGACCCCTGTTACCTGGGACGTATCAACGAAATTTTCGAGGCACCCAGGCAGGTGCTGGAGGCGCTTGGGCTGGAGCTTGCTGAGATGCCGCGCAACCGAACCTTTGCGCTGTGCTGTGGCGCCGGCGGTGCGCAGTTCTTTAAAGATGCCGAAAAGGGCGACAAGGAGGTATTTATCGAAAGAACCGAGGAGGCGCTGGGAACAGGCGCAGGCATTATCGGTACCAGTTGTCCGTTTTGCATGACGATGCTCACCGATGGCATCAAATACAAAAACCGCGAAGAGGATGTGAAAAACCTCGACCTCGCGGAGCTGGTGGCGTTGGCGATGGTATGATAGTCGAGAGTCGGGAGTCGAGAGTCGGGAGTGGCGTGTCGGGAGTTGGGAGTCGGAGTTGTAAGCAAAGATAGCCCCGGGAACACACGAAGTGGGTTCAACAACAATAGCCCCGGGTTGTACCCGGCGTCGGGTCGTACCCGGGGAAATGAGGGCGATCCCCCCCACAACCCACGAAGTGGGTTCAACAATAATAGCCCCGGGTCGTACCCGGGGTCGGGTCGTACCCGGGGAAATGAAGGCCATTCCCCCGCCAACCCACGAAGTGGGTTCAACAACAATAGCCCCGGATTGCATCCGGGGAAATGAAGGCCATTCCCCCGCCAACCCACGAAGTGGGTTGAACAAAGGCATTTAGATAGAAAGCGAGGTCACAAAACCCAAACCTGAATCCAGAATCCAATATCACCACAGATATCGTTCATCGAAATCAATCCCATGCTCTTTCAACAAATCCACAAACTCCTCCCTGAAAGTTCTGATTCTGTGGTGTTCTTTCTGATTCTCCACATACCGTGTCAGATTTTTCAGGGCTGATAATGAATAGGTAAAGCTTCCATATCCATTCTGCCAGCCATCAAAGTCAGGAAAGACGCCTGATTTTCGGATAAAATCGGTTGCAGAAAGTTTGATGTCCTTAATGACCGACGAAACATTGAGTGATGGATGAAGGGATGAAACAACATGGATATGGTTACTTGTGCCATTCACGGCATACACATAGCAGTTTTTATTTCGCAGCACACCGGCAATATAGGCAAATAGTCTTGCCTGGTCTGCCTCTCTCAGCGTTGGATGATGCATTTTGGTACTCCATACCCATTGAAAAAGATGTTGTATGTATGCCTTCATTTGTAAAGATTTATTGTATATATGATTGAGATTTGAAAAACGGAGAAATAGAACAGAAACTTTATCTTGGAAGTTGATAAATTTTCCATGATGCTCTTGTTCAACCCACTTCGTGGGTTGGGGGGTGGTGGGGATGCGTTTTTCCCCGGATGCGATCCGGGGCTATTGTTGTTCAACCCACTTCGTGGGTTGGGGGGCATTGGGGCGCGGTTTTCCCCGGATGCGCCTCAACCCCGGATGCGATCCGGGGCTATTGTTGTTCAACCCACTTCGTGGGTTGCGGGGACACGGGGGTTCTCCTTTCACCCCGGATGCGATCCGGGGTTATTGTTGTTCAACCCACTGCGTAGGTTGGGGTCGTTGGGGCGCGGTCTTCCCCGGATGCAATCCGGGGCTATTGTTGTTCAACCCACTTCGTGGGTTGGGGAACAGGAGTCGAACCTTCATCCGTTATCAGACTTGTTGATATCTTTAATTTTTTGTTTTCCCTGTTGGAGTCTTATGTTGTATTATTGCCCCGACATCAATACAATGATCGAACGCAATGCTTCAGGCAGAATACATTGCCCCGGGAAAGGAGGCAGCATTTCTTGTGGACCGGTATGCCATC
>CAZJZF010000130.1:0-6792 GCA_964550385.1 uncultured Lentimicrobiaceae bacterium
ATCACCAAAGCCGACGGAGAGAACCTGCGAAAAGCAAAAGTTGCCACCGTGGAATACCGGAATGCACTGCACCTTTTCCCAAAATCCCCTTCGGGGTGGGAGCCGGTTACCGGCACCTGTTCAGCCGTTACCGGCGAGGGAATTGCCGAAATATGGGATACCATTTGCCAATACCAGTCCTTTGCCGTCAACAATGGCTATTTCACACGCCGTCGCGAGGAGCAGCAGTTGCTCACCATCCGCGAAACCATCAAAGAAGAGATTGAAAACCATTTTTACCATCATCCGGAAATTCGGAAACTATTACCGGATTACGAGCAGATGGTGCAGAAGCAGCAAATCAGCGGTTATGTTGCTGCGCGGAGACTGCTGGATTTGTATCTGAATAATCAGCAAGAAACCAAGGAAGAGAAATAAAGATTGTTTCCCTATATTTTTCTAAATATCAACGAGATGAAAAGAAATAGAACGCAGATTACGCTGATTTTTTATGATTTTCACTGATTTTTTTTACACTAGAGTAGCATGCGTCCCGTCAGGGACTTGATGTCGGTAGAAAAGGCAGCACCCCAACCAATTTACATCCCCTAGGGATGAAATAAACAAATCCAATGTATCTTTATGGTGTGATTCCCAAACCAAAAACCATAGTTTCAAATTAACCTCTTTACAGCAGGAAGCCTCAGGGCTTCCTGCTTTTTTAAAATAAATCACATGATAAAATATACGATTCAACCATTATTAACAATAATCTTGGCAATTTCATTGCATATTTCTTTTTGCCAATCTCAAGTGTACTTCTCCAAAGATTTCTGCCCTGAACAAGTTGCAACAATCGCTGCAAATGTTTTGCTCTCTGATTCAGGTTATATAATTGCCGGAAGTTATAGGGATAGTCTAAACCATCATTTAAAATTGCACCTGATGCAAATTGACTTTACAGGTAATATAAAACAAATATCAACATTTGGCAACGACACAGTTGGATATTATCCGGGGTTTTGTGGTTCCATCATTCAGGTTAATGATTCTGATTTATTTTGGGTATGTGGAAAAAGCAACACCTTGAGAGATTATTCGGCTCTGATGAAAACAAATACAAACCTAAATGTAGAATGGGAAAAGGATTACCTCTTCAATAATGATTCAACCTACTCATTTTTACTTCTTGCCAATGTAATTTCAACGGATGATTCGGGGTTTGCGATGGTAGGAGCTCTCAATTCAAACCACTATACCACAGATTTACTTCTCCAGAAAACCGATAGTATGGGTAATGTTCAATGGAGAAAACAATTCGTTTATTATGGTGTCACCATCGGTTGGAGTGTCATCCAGACCCCTGACCATGGGTTTCTGGTGGGTGGCGGAGCCTATACACCCTATGTTAAACACACCTATCAGGGGCTGATTATAAAAACCGACAGCCTGGGGAATGAGCAGTGGCACCGGTACCCGGGAAGCCCCGATTATGACGATAGCTATTGCATTGTGAGAAATTCACCGGATGGAAATTATATAGTAGGAACCCTACTGGGAGTCGGACAATACTATAATTCATGGTATGATTTTACAAAAATCAGGCTTTTAAAGCTTTCAAATTCCGGGAGTGTTTTATGGGATAAAACATATGGCGGAGAAAAGCTATCAAGCACAACCACACAGGTTTATGTAAACTCTAACGGAGATATTGTAACCTGTGGTTTTTATTATCCCGGATTTACAGATTCGGTTGATACCTGGGGCTGGATTCTTAAAACTAACAACAACGGTGATAGTCTCTGGTTGCGAGAACATTATCGATATAATGGATATCTGAATACAAACCGCCTCAACGATTTAAAGCCCACTCCAGATGGAGGCTATATTCTGGTAGGTCAAACTGATTCATTTACGTATATCCCGCAGAGTGCCTGGGTGCTTAAGGTTGACAGCCTGGGGTGTGCGGTGTCGGGGTGCCAGTATGTGGGGATGAAGGAATTAATAATTAAAAATGAGGAATTAGAAATGTATCCGAATCCTGCATCGGAAGTGGTTAATCTAAAGTTGCCTGCTTTCATAAACCAGGAGGTGTTGGAGATACGCATTTTCAACCAATTGGGGCAGGAGGTGCTGCGCCATGCCGTTGCCCCCGAAACCCCGCTACTAACCATTCCTGTTCACACTTTACCCCCCGGCACCTATTATGTAAGAGCCATTACCCGGTATATGTCGGTTACAACCACTAAAAAACTCATAATCAGCAGGTGAAGATAGAGTTGAAAGGGGACAGTGCTGAGGGGACAGGGGACAGGAGTGCTAAGGGGACAGTGCTGAGGGGACAGAAAAAAGTTATAAGTTATAAGTTATGAGTGATTTAACGGATTTTTCTGACGACTGGTGACTGTCGACTACCGACTAAACAACCAAACGAATAAACAACTCAACCCTCTCAACATCCTCAACTTCCTCAACTTTTTCTTCTTTGCCATATATGGTTAAAAAAGATCTGCGTTCATCTGCGAAATTTGCGGGCAAAAAAATAAAACAGGGAGGCTTTAACTGCGCTCAGCACAAATCAGACGGATTTTTTTACCACAAACACCATTATGGTAATCGAAAGCCCTTTTACTTTTTATTGAACGCCGTCATGGTGCGTTCCGGTCCGATGGTAACGTAACTGATGATCATGTCGGCAGCCACTTTCATCCGTTCCCTGATGGCATCCCGCTCCTCCGGAGCCCATGGGCTCAGCACAAAGTCGGCCTGCCTGCCCCGAAGATACTGATCGCCGATGCCAAACCGGAGCCGTGCGAATTCTTCGGTACCAATAATGGCTATAATATCTTCAAGTCCATTGTGTCCGCCGGCGCCACCCTTCTTTTTCATCCGCAAATCACCGGGAGGCAGCGCTATATCATCCACTACCACAAGCAATTGCTCAACCGGAATGTTTTCTTTTTCGAGCCAGTACCGTACCGCTTTGCCACTCAGGTTCATATAGGTACTGGGCTTGATCAGTACCAGCTCACGCCCCTTGAACTTAAGGGAGGTATGCCAGGCATACCTCCCGCTCTGAAAAACAGATTCTTTTCTGGATGCAAGCTCATCCACAATATCAAACCCTGCATTATGCCGCGTTCCGGCATATTGCTCGCCAATATTGCCCAGGCCTGCAATAAGATATTTCATCAGAAATCAGAAAAGCTGAATTACCCTTCGGCACCAGTCTCAGGTTCCTCGTCTGCCTCATCCTCATCGGCACCTGCCACCACACCACGTACTGCCTTCACGCTCAGGATCGTGTTGAAAGGACTGCTGAGAATGGTTACATTGGGAAGTTTCAGGTCTTTTACCTTAAAGGATTGTCCGATATTGAGTTTGGTGATGTCAACAGTAATTCGTTCGGGCATAAAACCGGGAAGCGCTTTCACAGGCAATCTGCGGAGACGAAGCACCAGTTTCCCCCCTCTGAGTACTCCCTTTGACGTACCGGTGGAATACACGGGTATCGACATGTTGATGGGTTTCTCATCGTGCAGCTCCATAAAGTCTGCGTGTATAATCTTATCTGTTACAGGGTGGTACTGGATATCCTGCAGAATGGCCTTGTAGGTGCTGCTGCCAAGTTCAATTTCCACAAACATTGCATCGGGGGTGAAAACAATGGGAATGAAACTTTTTTCATCAACAGAGAAATGTACCTGCTCCTTGCCACCATAAATTACGCATGGTACTCTGCCCTCTTTGCGCTGCCCTTTTGCGTCTTTTTTCCCTACGTTCTCTCTGAGAGAACCGCTCAATTTGACGATTTTCATAATGATTTGGTTTAAATGAGTTTAGCCCCGTATATTTTCGGGGCTGCAAAGGTAAAGAATTTTTTGTTACAGCAAAGTGGTGAACTCGAAATGGGTGCTGATAGACTCGTAGTTGTGCACCCGGCCAATCACATCGGCAAAAAGATCGGCAGTGGTTAATACGGTGATCTTCTCATGGGGCCGTTTCAAAGGGATGGTATCGGTTACTATGATTTCGCAAAGTGGGGATTTTTCGAGTAAATCGAAGGCTTCGCCCGAAAGGATTGGGTGGGTACAGGCGCACCGCACACTGCTTGCCCCTTCGTCCATCATCATCTTGGCTGCCTTGGTGATGGTGCCGCCAGTGTCAATAATATCATCAATGATTACCACATCTTTTCCCTTTACCTCTCCGATGAGGGTCATCTCTTTGATTACATTTGCTTTGGCTCTCTGCTTGAAACAAATTACCAGGTCGCAGTTAAGGAACTTGGCATAGGCAGCAGCCCGTTTGGTACCACCGGTATCAGGGGAAGCAATGGCCAGCCTGGGGAGGTTGAGTTTCTGAAGATAAGGGATGATGATGGAAGAGGCGTACATATGATCAACAGGCAAATCGAAAAATCCCTGGATCTGATCGGAGTGGAGATCCATGGTAATGATCCGGTTCACCCCGGCAGCTGTAAGGAGGTTGGCAATGAGCTTTGCACCGACAGAAACCCTCGGCTTATCCTTACGATCCTGGCGGGCAAAACCGTAATAGGGAATCACAGCCACAATGCTTTTTGCCGAAGCCCGCTTGGCTGCGTCAATCATCAGCAACAGTTCCAGCAGGTTATCGGCCGGGGCAAAGGTCGACTGGATGATGAAGAGTTCATTCCCACGCACCGTCTCTTCGAAAGAGGGCTGAAATTCTCCATCACTGAAATGGGTAACTTTTACGTTTCCAAGCTTCTTGCCATAGGAGGCAGCAATTCTTTCGGCCAGGTACCGTGATGCCTGTCCGGAAAAAATATTCACTACAGATGCCATACAATGAGAGGGTTGAGGTTATGGTTTCAGGTTGTTAAAGTGGGCAGCAAGTTACAAAAAAATGGGATTGACAGTAAAGAGGTGATTTTCATTGCAAAGAAAAGTATTACCTTTGCATTCCAGTTTCAGAAGCCCGGATGGCGGAATTGGTAGACGCGCTGGTCTCAAAAACCAGTGAGGTAACACTCGTGCCGGTTCGATCCCGGCTCCGGGTACTAAGCATTGCCCACAAAACTGTGGGCAATTTCTGTTTCTTTCATTACCCTTTTCCGCCCTATGAACAAGACCCTTAAAATCCTGCTTCCTGTAATTTTTGCTTTACTCCTCATTGCCGGAATGTTTCTCGGATCATACCTCTCATCCGGTTCTTCAGCTCTAGGGGGAGGTGTTACAGGCAAATACCGTAACGACAAGATCCGTGATATCATGTACCTGATTCAGCGAGATTATGTGGATAAAGTGGATGAAAAAGAGCTTACCGATTTGGCCATCCAGGGATTGCTCCAGCAGCTCGATCCCCATTCGGTGTACATTCCGGCTGAGGAACTCGCTGCCGTAACCGAGGAAATCACCGGCAGGTTCGAAGGAATCGGTGTGCAGTTCACCATCAGAAAAGATACTGTAATGGTAATCCGGGTCATTCCGGGAGGTCCCTCGGAAACGGCAGGGGTGCTGGCAGGCGACCGCATTGTGGCAGTGGAAGGAAAAAAGGTTGCCGGGGTAGGTATTACCAACGATGAAGTGATGAAGCACCTGAAAGGGCCCGGGGGCACCACTATCCGAATTTCGGTATTCCGCAAAGGGAGAAAAGAGCTCATTGAGATTCCGGTAACCCGCGATGTAATTAAAACCCAAAGCATCGACGCATCCTACATGGCAACCAAGCAAATCGGGTACATCAAGCTGAACACTTTTGCTGGCAACACTTACATCGAAATGATGGAGCGTATGAATGAGCTACGAGTATCGGGGATGAAAAACCTGATTCTGGATCTGCGGGGCAACAGCGGCGGTCTTCTCGACCAGGCAATCCTGATTGTTAATGAGTTTCTGGAGAAAGATGAACTGATTGTATATACCCAGGGGAAAACCGGGCGGAAAAAGCTGAGCTTTGCCAATGGAGAGGGCGAATACCGAAACATTGGCCTTACCGTGCTGATTGATGATTTTTCGGCATCCGCCAGCGAAATCATTGCTGGCGCCATACAGGACAACGACCGTGGCTGGATCGTAGGCCGGAGGTCATTCGGCAAAGGGCTGGTACAACAGCAGATGACCCTTGCCGACGGCTCTGCACTGCGCCTCACCACCGAGCGGTACTACACCCCTGCCGGACGATCTATCCAGAAACCCTATTCCCACAACCAGGAGGAGTACTACAACGAACTGATGACGCGCTACCTCAACGGCGGCATGGAATCCCCCGACAGCATACCACTAACCGACTCCCTGAAGGTGTTTACCCTGAAGAAAAAAAGGGCAGTTTACGGAGGCGGGGGCATTATGCCCGACTATTTCATCCCCATGGGCAGAAAACACGAAACCCCCTTGTACCGCGAGCTGCGCAACAACGGCGTAATCTACGAGTTTGCCTCCGAATTTGCCGACCGTAACCGCTCTGTAATTGCGAATGCTTACAGCGGAGATCAGTATATGAGCCGCTACTCTCCCGACCGGAAACTGATGGATGAATTCAGGGTTTACGCTGCCGCAAGGGAAATCAAGATAGAGACCAACCTTCCGCCGGAAACCACCCGCCAGCTCACACATCTCATCAAAGCCTTCATCGCCCGCGACCTTTACGGCGATAACATCTTCTACCAGATCCTCAACAGCAACGATGAAGCGGTGCTTAAAGCCCTTTCAGTAGTGGGAAAATAATGTCATCCGTTAATTCGATATAAATAGAACACGGATAACCCTGATCTATAGTAGAGTAGAGCGGGGGGAGTGAGGCTCCCCCCTGCCCCCTCATCAAACCGTA
>CAZJZF010000131.1:0-6772 GCA_964550385.1 uncultured Lentimicrobiaceae bacterium
CAGTTTACCAAACAGGGACTTAGAACCTGGAGATACTAATTATTCATTAGAAATTAGAAATTAGTAATTAGAAATTATACGATCTGCGCTGATTAGCGAGATCTGCGGGTGATTTGAATGTTATTTCAGCCAAAAGCCAACAGCTAACAGCCAACGGCCAACAGCATCTTCACCTGAAACTTGAAACCTGGAACCTGGAATCTGGAACTTGGAACAATTAAACAATCTGTTGAATAGCCTCAGTCAGCCGCAACCAGGTATATTTCGATTTCTCGCCCATCACTCCGGCGGTGAGCACTTCAGATTTCTCTTTATTATAAAAATCAACTATGGCCTTTGCCACAGCCCCAGGTTCTGGTTTCACCACATAACCGGCAATGCCGTCAGGCACCATCTCTGCAAGTCCGCCCACATCGGTTACTACCATGGGTTTATTAAAATGGTAGGCAATCTGGGTTACGCCGCTTTGCGTGGCTGTTTTATAGGGTTGTACCACCAGATCGGCGGCGTTGAAGTACAGGGCCACTTTGCTGTCGGGAATAAATTCCGTATGCAGAATGATGTTTTCTGATAATCCCAGATGATTGATGAGGTCGAGATAAAGGTCTGGTTTTGTGTAATATTCCCCGGCAACCAAAAGACGGATTCCCAGATTTCGAACTTCCGGCTCTGCCATGGCCCGGATCAGAATATCGAGTCCCTTGTAATCGCGTATCAGCCCAAAAAACAGGATAAGCCTGGTCTCAGGATCGATGCTGAGTGCCTTGCGCGCTTCCTGAGCAGGCATTATTGATCCAAAATGATCGTACAAGGGATGTGGACATAATATCCGCTTCTTGTTCCGGTCGAACAGAGCGATGTCATCGAGCACCGATTGCGTCATGGCAACAAAGCCATCCACCCGCTTCACAAAGTAACGGGTAAATACCCTATCGCCGGGCCTGTGTTCGTGCGGTATCATATTGTCAACCACCGAGATTACCTTTGTTTTTCGATTCCTCCGAACGATACCGGAAATGGTGCCCAGGCAGGGAGCCATAAAGGGGAGCCAGAATTTGATGATCAGCAGATCGGGTTGCAGATTTTTTATGGCGCGCCCGATTTTCAGCCAGTTCAGAGGATTGATGGAGTTAACCACTGCCCTGATCTCCAGTCCTTCCGGAGCTGGCTCATCGCTGTACTGCGACTTCCCCGGGAATAAAAATGCAGGATATTGAAGACTGAATCCAAAGATAACCACCTCATGCCCCTGCCGCCGGTACTCTTCGGCAAGCCGGTGGTTATAAGCAGCCAACCCACCACGTAAAGGCCAGGCAGTTCCCAGAATTACAATTTTCATGCACTACATTTTTTCAGTGATTGTCACCGAAGGTATACTCAGCAATGTTATACTGGTTCTTATCCGGAGCATTCCTGGATACCAGTTCCGCCAGAAAACCGGTGAGAAACAACTGAGTTCCCAGCACCATGCACAGCAAACCAAAATAGAATAAAGGTCTGTCGGTCATCATATATACAGCCAGAAAAATCTTTGCGTATACCAAATAGGCCGCAATAATAAAACCCATGGCAAAAATGATGGTGCCCAGAATGCCGAATAGGTGCATGGGCCGCTTGCGGAACCTGCCAACAAACGAAATGGTAAGAAGGTCGAGCGGACCGCGAATGAACCGTTCCATGCCAAATTTTGTCTCGCCATATTTGCGGGCTCGGTGTTGCACTACCTTTTCGCCAATATTTCTAAATCCAGCCCAACGGGCAATTACCGGAATGTAGCGGTGCATCTCACCGTATATCTCAATATTCTTTATGACTATATTCCTGTAAGCCTTCAGCCCACAATTGAAATCATGCAGATGAATGCCTGACATTCTTCGGGTTGCCCAATTGTAAAGCTTAGTAGGTAAAGTTTTCGATAAGGGATCGTACCTCTTCTTTTTCCAGCCCGAAACCAGATCATACCCATCCTCCATCACCATGGTATAGAGACCTGGAATTTCATCAGGGCTATCCTGCAGATCAGCATCCATCGTTATTACCACATTACCTGTAACATGCTGGAAAGCCACTTGTAAGGCAGCACTTTTGCCATAATTACGCTGAAAGCGGATACCCCGGATGCTTGGATTTTCTTTCGAAATGCGGCTTATGACATTCCAGGATCTGTCAGTACTGCCGTCATCAATAAGAAATACCTCATAGGTATATCCGTTTTCCTGCATCACGCGGTCAATCCATTCGCAAAGCTCCGGAAGTGACTCTTCCTCGTTCAATAAGGGAACAACGATGCTGATATCCATCTTTTTAGTTCTGATTTTCTTCGTCCAGAATCACCACATTCTCTTCATGGAAACGGCGGGTGTTTACTGCAGCAGCCACAATCAATCCAACCAGGGCAGGTGTGATCACCGAAGAAGCCAGAGAGGTTAGCAGGCTCCTGACCGGGTCTTTCGCTTTCTCAAATTGTGCGATGATTTTTTCCATCTGGGTGGCAACCATATCTTCCGACATTCCCATCTCCGCAAATCGGTCATACATATCCGACATAAACTGCTCCTGCATCCCTGCCATGTAATTTGGGTCAACTTGGAACATTAAAACCCAGAAAACAATTGAATACACCAGCATCCCAAGAAAGCCAATGAAAATAGCTGCCAGATATTTGCCTCCAAAACCCATGGGATCGGATGAAAGTTTATTAATGTGCTTGATTCCCAAAACCATAGGAATAACCATAAACAGAATCATCAGCAGCAAACTGAGAATAGAAAACAATGGGGCAAAAATATTCACCTCCAGCACGTATAGCAGGATGGAATACACAGCAAAAATCGCTGCTGCAATCATACCAAAACGAAGCACTCCGTTGATAAAGATGGATCTTTCAGTTTTCATATCAGGTAAATTTTTATGCAAACCTACAAGTTTTTTCTCACAATCGATATCAAGAATCTGCACATTTTGCAATAACCTGTTTTCAACATTCAGTCATCCTCAACCCCATCGACCTGCAGAAACACCTCCCCTGAAAGGAGAGGGGGAGCAGCAAAACAACCTCTAAACAACTCAACCCTTCATTTCTAATTTCTAATTTCTAATTTCTAATTTCTAATTACAGTCCCTCCTCAACTTCCTCAACTTTTCGCAAATCCCCTTGCATTAGATAAAAATTATGACGTATATTTGCAGGCGGGTAAGTCTTATACGACCAGCTCCTGTTGAACCCCCCCAGGTCCGGAAGGAAGCAAGGGCAGGCAGTTGTAGCGGTGCGATATAAGGAGCTTGCCCGTTTTTTTATTGCTTCCAACTATGTTAATCAGGATATACCCCGACAATCCTTCCGACAAGCTGCTGGATCAGGTGGTGGAGGTTTTAATGCAGGGGGGGATCATCATCTATCCCACCGACTCCGTGTATGCAATGGCCTGCAGTATTTTGAAGCCAAGAGCTATTGAAAAACTTGCGTGGCTGCGAGGCGTGAAACCCGAAAAAGCGCGGTTCTCCTTTATCTTTTGCGACCTTACTGACCTTGCCAGTTACACCCGCCCCATTGCGACACCGGTGTTTAAAGTCATCCGAAAAAATACACCGGGCCCATTTACCTTTATCCTGGAGGCCAATAATAAAATTCCCAAAATGTTTTTGGGAAACCGGAAAACCATTGGTATACGTATTCCGGATAATAACATTGCCCGGGAGATTGTCCGCCGGCTCGAACATCCCCTGATGTCGACCTCTGTGCACGACGACGATGAAATAATAGAGTATACCACTGACCCTGAACTGATTCACGAGCGGTACGGAAACGAAGTAGATCTGGTTATCGACGGCGGTTATGGCGATAATCACCCGACCACTGTGGTTGACTGTACCGATGATCATATCGAAATTGTAAGGGAAGGTAAGGGTTCGCTTTTATTGGTTTGATTGTCAGATAAATAATAATGAAGGATCCAGCGAATCTGTTTGATCTGATATTTTCTGATTCTCCTGCTAATGAGGAGATCACTAACATTCTGCACCAATCTCACGGTGTTCGTATTGAACGAATTGTCTCAACAGGGCAGGTGAGCCCCGATGGATTCTGGTACGATCAGGAAGAGGATGAATGGGTGGCTCTTCTGGACGGAGAAGCACAAATCATGTTTGAGGATGGCACTGTTTTTCTCATGTCTCGTGGCGATCATTTGTTGATTCCCGCACATTGCCGTCACAGGGTTACCTATACCTCTAGCCAGCCTCCTGCCGTTTGGTTGGCCGTTTTTATCCGTAAGTTTGCACAATGATAAGCAAAAGGGAACTCTTTTTCCGCCACCTGGCACAAACCTCCATAAGTCCACTGGCGCTGGAAATCGAAAGAGCTGAAGGAATTTATCTCTATACTGCGAAAGAAGAAAAAATCATCGATCTGATCTCCGGTGTTTCGGTTAACAATGTAGGTCACCGGCATCCCGCAGTTTTACAGGCCATTAGCGATCAATTGGGAAAATATATGCATTTGATGGTGTATGGCGAGATTATTCAGACTCCACAGGTGTTGCTGGCCCAAAAACTGGCTGAACATCTCCCTCCATCCCTCAACAACATCTATCTGGTAAATTCAGGCAGCGAAGCCAATGAGGGAGCACTGAAACTGGCAAAAAAATCAACCGGAAGATCCGGAATCATCTGCTTCGAAAATGCCTACCATGGTAGTACACATGGATGCCTGAGCATCATCGGAGGGGACTACTACCAGCAAGGATACGGGCCTTTGCTTGATAATGTTAAAAGATTGAAATTCAACGACCAGGAATCAGTTACTTCAATAAACTCTGATACAGCCTGTGTTATACTTGAAGTGATTCAGGGTGAAGGAGGAATCATCGCAGCAAATCCCGAATTCCTCGCTGCCATCAGGCATAGGTGCGATGAGACAGGTGCACTCCTGATCTTCGATGAGGTGCAAACCGGTTTCGGCCGAACGGGCACCATGTTCGCTTTTGAACAGTACGACATTGTGCCTGATATTCTTACCCTGGCAAAAGGGATGGGAGGGGGGATGCCCATCGGGGCTTTTGTGGCCTCCGGAAAGATCATGTCGGCGCTGCAGGATAATCCGGTATTGGGGCATATCACCACATTCGGTGGTCATCCTGTTTCTGCTGCTGCTGCCCTGGCATCAATTGAGGTGATTGAGGCTAAAGGGTTTCTGGAGGAAATTCCCGCAAAAGGGAATAGATTTGCCGATGGACTCATACATCACCATGCTATACAATCTATCAGACAGCATGGATTGATGATCGCCTGCGAGCTTAAAGAGGGCTGCAAGGTGCAGGATTTTATTTTCCGCGGACTGGAAAACGGGATCCTGTCCGATTGGTTTCTCTTCTGCGACAACGCGTTCCGCATTGCCCCTCCCCTTACCATTACCACCGATGAAATAGATGAAGCGATCCGGCTTATCCTTAAAACACTTGACCTGTATCAGGATAAGGCGTTGTAAAGGCATCGAAAAAGTCTTTATTTTTACTGCATGACTCCACTGGAAGAACTGAAAGCTCTTTTGACCGATAGGGTATTTGATGATTTTACCCATAAAAGCCTGTATGCCACAGATGCTTCAGTGTATCGTGAGTTACCTCAGGCTGTGGTGTTTCCACAAAGTTCCGATGAAATGCATACCATTGTGCAGTGGGCTGCCAGACACACCATCCCATTGATTCCCAGGGCTGCCGGTACGTCTCTGGCCGGACAGGTCGTAGGATCTGGTGTGGTAGTGGATACCGGCAGATATATGACCCGGATTCTTTCGGTTAATCCCGAAGAACGATGGGCCTGGGTGCAGCCTGGCGTGATCAGGGACGATCTTAATCGCGCCGTGAAATCCCAAGGACTTCATTTTGCCCCCGAAACATCCACTTCAAATCGTTGTATGATGGGGGGTATGGTGGGAAACAATGCCTGTGGTGCCCATTCTCTGCTGTATGGCAGTACCCGCGATCATCTGCTGGAAATCAAAGGGTTTCTCTCTGATGGATCACCTGTTCATCTTAAAGCTTTAAATGCTGAAGAGTTTGAAGAAAAATTGTCACTACAATCATTGGAAGGGGATATATACCGGCAATTGAACAGTTTATTGTCGGTTGAAGAAGTTAGAAAAACGCTCGTAGAGAATTCACCATGGCCTGAAATCCGCAGAAGAAATACGGGTTATGCCCTCGATTTACTCCTGCACAGAAACCCCTGGAACCCTGAAGGAAAGGAACTTAATGTTTGCGAATTGATTGCAGGTTCTGAAGGCACGCTGATGATGATTTCGGAGATTAAAGTTAATCTTGAACCGGTTCTGCCCCCTGTAACGGCTTTATTGTGTGCCCATTTTCACACCTTACCTGAAGCATTCTCAGGAAATTTGATCGCTTTGAAATATCCTGTAAGTTCTATAGAATTAATAGACAATATTATTCTGGAATGTACTGCCGAACATCAGGGTTTGAACCGAAACAGGTTTTTTATTGAGGGAAATCCACAGGGTGTGCTTGTAATTGAACTGCGTGGAAATAATTCGGATGAGTTGCAGGATGTGGCAGCAGAGATAACGGAAGATTTGACATCGAATGGGTTAGGGTATCATTTTCCGGTAATTACCGGTAAAGAGATCGATATGGTTTGGGAACTGCGCAAGGCAGGGCTGGGATTGCTGTCGAATGTTGAAGGGCCTGCAAAGCCTGTGTCGGTGATAGAGGACACAGCTGTGAGGCCGGTAGATTTGCCCGCCTACATGGCAGAT
>CAZJZF010000132.1:0-6725 GCA_964550385.1 uncultured Lentimicrobiaceae bacterium
TTCTTTTCAGTGTAGAACACATAATGCCCATTCGTTGGGTTGTACTTCATCAGGCCACCCCCAAAAGTGCTCACCCAGAAAAGCCCGTCTGGATCTTCGTAAATCCCGGAGGTTCGAAGTTGGCCAGAGGTGAGTTTGTTCTTCCCTACGCCGGGCGCCGTATAAAACCTGCCGCTTGACCTGTCGAGCCAGCAAAGGCCCCCACTGGTAGCTATCCAAAGCCGTCCCCGTTTGTCAAACATCATGTCGAAAATCACATTGTCAGGTATCGAAAACAACATCCCTTCCTGATGAATGAAATTGGTGAATGTTTCTGTTTTTCTGTCAAACCTGCTCAGCCCCCGCTCGGTGCCTATCCATAGGTATCCCTGTGGATCTTCAAGAATCCGCCATACAAAATTATTGGCCAATCCCACTTGTTGTTCACCTCCGGCATTATAATGTTTAATCCTGAGACTTTTAGGGTCATAGCTGGTGAGCCCCCCCGATGATCCTATCCACATAACCCCATCCTTCGTTCTGCAAAAGGTTCGTACCAACCCGTTTACCAAAGGAGTCGGTTTGCCCGAAGGAGATAACAAAAGTGAGAAGGTAAAACGCTCAGGATCAAATAGGTTGATGCCGTTTTCGCTTCCTATCCAGATGAGCCCATCCGAATCTTCGAAAAACCCAAATACCACATCTCCAAGGAGGCTCGACTGATCACCCGAAATATGCCTGAAATGTCTGAATTTGCTCGAATTTCTGTCGTACTTGTTCAACCCACTATAGGTACCTGCCCAGATAATTCCTGACTGATCCTGCAGTAATGTGTAAACCTGATCATTGGAGAGACTCTGTGGGTTGTTTTTTTCAGATCTGAGCCGGATGATTTCTGATGATTGAATATTGTATATGATCAGCCCCATTCCAGATGTAGCTAACCATAGCATCCCTGTATCGTCAGCCAGTAAGTCGAAAATTTGTTCTTCATTGCCTGGGCGGCCGGGTCTTGTCTCCACCTGAACCCTTTTCAGCAACATGCGGTCAGGATCAATTACATACAACCCGGACTCTGTGCCTATCCAAAGTTGTCCGGCGTAATCCAATAGGCTGAAAACAGGCAATTTATTCAGCTCTTTAGCAGAAAGGGTTTCCCCAATCCGTCGGAATATCTTTCTGTTTTGGTCAAACAGATCCAGGCCACCAAAAGAAGCAATCCAAACCTGCCCTCTGGCATCGCACCTGATTTTGTTTATCCAGCTATTGCTCAGACTCTGGGGATTGCCAAGATCGTGGAGGTAGTTTTCAAATCTGCCGGTCTTCTTTCTGAAAATACTCAATCCTCTTGTGGTACCAATCCAGATATCCCCGGAATTGTCCATGGCAAGGCAGTTTATCCTGTTATGCACCAGAGAGTTCGGGTTCCGATGGTCATGTTTGTATTGAATGATCTTGTCTGATGTGCGATCGTATACATTCAGCCCATCCTCGGTGCCAATCCAGATCAACCCTTGGCGGTCTTCAACAAGGGATGAAACGTTTTGGCTGCTCAGGCCGTTTTCCTCATTAAAAACCGTAAAACTATAACCATCATATTTGTTCAGGCCATCCCAGGTCCCAATCCATAAAAAGCCGTGGTGATCCTGGAGCAATGCCTGTGCTGTATTCTGTGACAGGCCTTTTTCGTACCGGATGATATCGGTCGTAATCCGCTCAAAGCTATGCTCTGTTTTCCGCTGGCCTGCTGCCGGGAAAGTGACCAAAAAGATCAATACAGACAGAACTATCCCTGCAATAATCCGGTTAACAGGGAAAAAAAACCACTCTTTATGTTGAACGGACCTCATTCGATGCGCTCCTGCCGTCTGGTTTTCCGCTCTTTCGTCCATTGATAATACCACCGCTCATAGAAAGGCACTGGTTTGTTGTCGCGCCACCTTTTCGATTTACGTTCAAGCTCCTTCATGCGCTTTCGGGTAGCTTTGTCCTGAGATTTGTGCTGCCGGTCGGCCTGTTTCCTGTATGCAGCATACCGCTCTTCCTTTTCTTTGCTGATTTGACGCTGTGTGGCTTTAATCCTGCGGTTTTCCTGCGCCTCCTGGTTCAGAATGAGCTTGCAGGATGTTAACTGGGAGGCTGAAAGGGCAACAAATAACCCTAAAAACACACCGAAAAGGATCTTTCTGAATCCCAAAGTTTGTTTTTTCGACTTTAAGTAAACCGATAGCTCTGTAAACTCCATTTGCTGTATTATCTTTGCCCTACAAAGTTATGAAAAATATGGCAATCCGGATTCATCACCCAGTTAACGGTTTTATCTTGTTAATGATTGTGTTTGCAGTGTTTTCCTGCGATAAGGAAAACAACGAGCAGGTTCCTAATGTCTATGTAAATTTCACTGTGGATATCAATACGGGACAGTACACAGAACTGCAGTTGATCGGAGGCTGGATTTACGTGACAGGAGGCTACCGGGGAATCATTCTGCACCGAAGTTCAATGGAAGAGATTGTTGCGCTTGACAGAACCTCCACCTACAAGCCTGAAACAATTGGTAATCAGATTATTGTAGAGTCAAATAATCTGATTGCTGCCGATACGGCAGGAGGAATGAGATACCTGTTGCTGGATGGTTCGGTGGTTGAGGGGCCAGTTGCCACCCCGTTGAAGAAGTACCGTACCACTTTCACAGGGTCGGTATTGCATGTATACAATTGATTAAAGACCCGGAGATATCCTCAGGTGTTCCTTGGGATGCACACTCAGTACAGGGATAGGGGACTGATTGACCATCTGCTGTGCAAAAGGCCCAAGCCAGAGGTTCATGGCACTGGTGGTTTGCTCCGTCATTATTGTAATCAGATTGGCATCCACCTTCATCGCGTATTCAATGGTGGCTTTGGTAACATTGCTTGCGTCAATTTTTTCCACCACAAACTTTACCCCGTGCTTAACGAAATGCTTAATCACCTGATCGCAATAACTGTCGATGAGATTCCGGTAATGATCCACGGAGCTGGTATTGATGCCAAGTATATGAACCTCCGCATTGAAATACAACGCCATATCAGTTGTAATAGCAACCTTTTGCCGGGTTTCCCGTGAGTCATCCAGCGGCAAGACAATCTTTCTGAGGTCACGATTAATATCTACGCCAAGTCGGATCGTGATCACCGGACAATGTGCAATGCTGATCAGCTTATTGGCATTGCTGCCGATCCAGAACGGGTCGTAACCCGAGGTTCCGTGAGTGCCTACGAGAATCAGGTCCGCTTCTTTCTCTTTGGCAATCTTTGCCAGTTCTTTATACACCTTTCCATGCCGTATGGTAAAGGTGATGGAGTTGGATGACAACATAGGCTGGTACTTCCTTATCAGATCGGAAAATTTCTCCTCAATCACTTTGTTTAGATCGGCATCCTTTTCCGTCAGGAGTTTTTTTGCGATAGAGGGAATGCTGACCCATACCATCAGCACATCTGCTTCAGCCTTTCTGGCAATGGAAAGGGCGTGTTCGAGGCAGTTTATCGAACTGTCTGAAAAATCAATTCCAACAATGATCAGATCCATATTGTGTTGAATTTGTGATAATCGAT
Organism: uncultured Lentimicrobiaceae bacterium; assembly: GCA_964550385.1. GTDB lineage: Bacteria > Bacteroidota > Bacteroidia > Bacteroidales > SKPS01 > SKPS01. The sequence continues at coordinate 3,579 of CAZJZF010000132.1, forward strand.
CTTTTAGAGTTTGGGTAAATCAATTCTTGATGGCACAACATAAGCCATTTCAAAATGTCTGAGTATCTCTTTCAGATTCTTTTCAGCCTCGAGCCTTGAGCGGAAATTGCCAACCCTGACTTTGAAATTGGGAGCATCAAAAATAATATAAGCACTGATCGACGGGAAAAGTGACATAAATTTCCGTCGCTCATTGTTGGCTCTGTTCTTGGCATTGGATCCGGAATCAAAGAAAATCTGAATCCGGTAACCACTCAGGCCATTGAAAGCCTCGTTGGTTTGTTTGTGCTTCTCAAGCAACTCATCAATTCGGTTATCCTGTATGACATTGACTTCACCTCGGGCAACCTGCTGGGCTTTTGTGATGCAGATTGTTGTTACTATGATCGTCAATACCAAAAATATTCTTTTCATAATCAATCAAATAACGCAAACACCTTTAATGTATTACACCTACTAGTCGATATAATGAACCACATAATTCCCAAGATGCAAATATAGAATAAGATATAAGAAAAGCAAGAGGTTGGGATAATTTTTTAATGGTAAGAAAAGATAATCTGCTGCAAAATAATACTATAGAATTTAAAATGGAGGCTGTATAATGCCGTCAGAATAGCATAAAAATCTCGGGTTTCATGATGTTGTCAGTGCAAGGCAAAATCATAGAGATTCCTGGATCTGAGGCTTAATACGGGCAGGTCGGAATGATTAATCATCTGTTGTGCAAAGGACCCCAGCAGCAGATTTGACAGGGTAGTCTCCTGTTCTGTCATAATTGCAATCAGGTCGGCATTCATTTCTTTGGCAAAGTTGAGGGTGGTGTCGGTAATATTGTCTGCCTGCCTTTTAAAGATGCTGTTGATGATTCCCTCCTGCAGCAAATATTTCTCGACCTGTTTGCAATAGGAATCGATCAGAGTTTCCATGGCAGTTGAGGTTACCAGGCCCAGAATCAGAACTTCAGCATTGAACATTTTCGCAAGTTCAGCAGTAAAGGGAACCTTTTGCCTTGATTCCTTTGTGCTGTCGACAGGAAGAACAATTTTGGAAATGCTGCGCCTGGCATCTTCTCCGTAGCGGATGGTGATTACAGGACAGGGTGCCCCGGTAACGATCCGGTAAGCATTGCTTCCCACCCAGAAGGGTTCAAAACCCGAAATACCATGTGTTCCAACGGCAATAAGAAATGCATCGTGATACTTTGCCTGATTAACAATTTCTCTTTCAACTTTTCCCGATCTGATTTTGTACATCAGCTTTCCACCTCTCAGCTCGAATTTGCTTTTGAAAATAATCTCTTCCAGCCTTTTTTTGGCTTCCTTTCGGATTTCATTCCTGTCATCTACAAAGATGGATTCTTCACGATGAGGTTTCATTACATGCACCAGCATCACATTGGCCTGGGCTTTATTGGCTATGCTGATGGCAATTTTCAGGGCGTGCATGGAACCCTTGGAGAAATCAATGCCTACCAGAATGATTTTTTTCATGGGTTTGTAGTATTGAGAGGTTAGGTTTCAATTCTATTGTAAAGATACAATACGAAGTGGCAAATTGCAAGAGGAATTGGCAAAATTCAGTTCCCGGTAAAAGGATACATCGGCAGTTTTACACCCCAATTTTCTGCTTTCACGGGTAAAAGCAGTGGGATTCACCGATAATACATTGCCCTCCCATTGTACAAGGCCTATTTTTGCCTCATCAAAACTGTAGTTTAAACGTATATTTCTTATGGAAACACAAAAGAACACAAGAGAAAGAGATTTTTTCGGGAATCATTTAGAAGTTAAGGTGGTAAAACCCGGACTCAGGAGAAAGTCTATCGTATTTGGTTTGCTCGTTATTGGATTCGGCATTTGCTGGTTGCTGAATAACCTTGGCATGCTTCACCCTGAAGTAAAAAGGGGTGTATTCTCATGGCCGGCACTGGTGATTGCTATCGGACTTATTAACTTGTTCAATGGCCATGGCAGATTTTTTGGCGCTTTGCTTGTTGCGGTAGGTGGATTTTTTATGCTTACCCGGTTCAACGGAGTCCCTGCCTCGTTTCAGGATGCCTTCTGGCCTTCCCTGGTCATTGTAATTGGATTAACGGTTATTTTTGGCTCCCGTCGGGTTTTCAGGAGGAAAAACCGTACGATAACCAATGCCGACGAATATTTCGAAGAGATTGCTGTTTTCGGAGGTAATGAACGAAAGATTATCTCAACCAACCTGAAAGGGGGCAAAGCGGTCGCTGTTTTCGGCGGACTGGACCTCGACCTTACCCGGTGTGAGCTGGCGCCGGGAATTCATGAAATTGAATTCGTTTCGGTATTCGGTGGAGCCAAAATCATTGTGCCGCGCGATTGGAATGTAAAAACGGAAGTGGTAAGCGTACTGGGTGGCTTTTCCGACAAGCGCAATCTTGACCAGGTTGCCGAGAACAAGGTAATTGTTATTAAAGGTGTTGCTATCTTTGGGGGCGGAGAACTTTTCAACTGATTCCCCGCTATAAATGCGCAAGAGCTTAAAACACCGAATGCCCTGGATTTATTCCGGACTGTGGGTGATGGTTGCCATCATCCACATTCTTGTATTAAACGGTTTTTATGAAATTGCTGCCCTTCCGGCCTTTACAGAAGGGGTTTTATTCAGCCTGAGTTTTGCCCTGATCGGTGTGGGTTTATGGTATATGCTGAGGTTTTCGGATCTGAAGCGAAGAAGCTGGCCCGAACTCCTGTTTTTGCATCTTTCTGCTGCCACAGCGGTTCAACTAATCTGGATTATTCCGGTTTATGGGCTTCTCAAAGCGGTATTCGTCGATAATACCGGGTATTTGAAATTTTTGGATGATACCCTTGCCATCCGCGTGATCACAGGGCTGATACTTTACCTGGCGGTGGTAAGTATTTCATACCTTTTGGTTAACCTTGAAAAGCTCCGAGACCAGGAGCTGAAACAAACCGAACTTCAACAACTTCTGAAAGAGACTGAGCTCAATATGCTCAGGTTTCAGATCAATCCGCACTTTCTTTTTAACAGCCTGAACTCGGTAAATGCCCTGATCCTGACCCGACCCGACGAAGCCCGTAAAATGATAGTGAACCTGTCGGAATTTATGCGATACTCGCTGGACTCTGGATCTAAACCGTTAAGGACTCT
>CAZJZF010000133.1:0-6711 GCA_964550385.1 uncultured Lentimicrobiaceae bacterium
GCTTTCTACAAATAATCCGAAGGATTTACCATATTGCCGGTAAAGGGGGCTACGGCACGATGGAAGATGCCATGCACCCAGGCGATGGCCATACCGTAATTGGTAACCGGCACACCGGCTTCAACCGCAGGTCTGATGCGGCCATATACCTGTTTTCGTGTGAGTACACAGCCACCACACTGCACCACCAGCGCATAGTCGCGGATATCGGAAGGCAGATCGGAAAGCCCTGTAACCACTTCGAAATGAAGCTTTTTGCCGGTATATTGCGTTAACCACCGGGGAATCTTCATCCGCCCGATGTCGTCGCAGCTTACATGATGCGTACATGATTCAAGGATAAGCACCTTGTCGCCGTCTTTAAGGGTTCCGATGGCAGGGGTTCCTTTTACGTAGGTTTCAAAATCCCCTTTGTGGCGAGCCAGCATGATGCTGAAACTGGTAAGCGGAATCTCTTTGGGGATGCTGGCATCGGCCTTCAGGAACACCTGGCTGTCGGTGATGGCAAGTTTTGGCAAGGGGTTCATTTTGCGGATGAAAGCATCTACTTCACGCTCTTTGAGTACTACAGCGATGCAATCGTTGTCGAGGATATCGCGGATGGCCTGTACCTGCGGAAGGATCATCCTCCCTTCGGGCGCTTCGATATCGATGGGGGTGATGAGCAGCACAACATCCCCGTACGATAGGATATCGCCCAGCAGCGAACGGGAGCGGTATGCGGTTTCGGGTATTCTTTGGCGTAACAGGCCAATGAGTTCATCCACTCCGCTTCTCTCCAGAGCCGAAAAGGCAAGCACCTTTTCTCCTGCCTGCTTCTCGACTTCAAAGCGTAAATCTTCTGTAATGGCAGCGAGATCTGATTTGTTGTGCACCACCACAAACGGTATTTCCTTGTCGCGGAATTTTGCCACCAGGTCGCGCTCATGTTCGCCGAAGATGTTTTCGGCAAGCACAAGGATGGCAAAATCGATGGTTCGCAGGGTGTTGAGGGTGGCAGCCACCCTTTTCTTCCCCAGGTCGCCTGAATCATCAATTCCGGCAGTATCTACCAGAATAACCGGACCGATATCGGGGATTTCCATTGACTTCTTCACAGGGTCGGTGGTAGTGCCGGCGAAATCAGAAACGATGGCAATCTCCTGGTTTGCCAGGGCATTGATGAGGGAACTTTTACCATTATTTCGGCGGCCAAAAATTCCGATATGGGGCTTTGTATCTTTACCTTTCATTTATCCTTCAATATCTTTGAGTGAAAATCCAAGTTTAAGGAGCTCACGCGGAGCCATCATCACCTTCAGTTTTTCTTCTGATAACATTTCCAACTGGCTGTTGGCGTTAAAAACATCTTCATTATACTCCTTCATGCGGCGTGCCAGTTCGGATGCCTTATGGTAACCGATCACCGGCACCAGTGCGGTGGTGATGGCCGCATTCCGGTAGAGGGTGCTTTCAGCCTCATTGGCATGCACAACGATCCCTTCTATGAGGTTCGATTTCATGGTATTACAGGCTCCGTTTAAAAGCTGGAGCGAATTGAGAATGGAATCGCCGATAACCGGGAGGTATGCATTGAGTTCGAGGCAACCCTGTGCGCTTAGACTTGTGATGACCTGGTCGTTGGCATAAACACGGTGTGCAACGCTGATGATGTATTCGGGTATCACCGGATTGATTTTTCCGGGCATAATAGAGCTTCCCACCTGCCGGTTAGGTATTGATAGGGAGCCGTTGGTGAGGTCAGATGAGAGGAGTCTCAGGTCGCCTGCCATCTTTTCGAGGTTTACAGCGAGTGCCTTCATCACCGCGTGCACCTCCACCAATGCATCGAGGTTGGCGGTTGTGTCGGGCATATTTTCTGAGCGAGCCATTGGAAGACCCGTGAGGTTACGCAGGGTATTCACTACTTCCATGATGAAATACCTGGGCACTGCCATCCCGGTTCCGATGGCACTGCCACCGAGGTTTACCACTTTAATCCGCTCGAAACATTTCGAAACCCTCCACCAGTCACGCGAAAGCGCATCTGAATAGGTGCTGAAGAGAATGCCGAAAGAAGAGGGAACAGCAGCCTGCATCTGGGTATAGCCAAGTCGCAGGGCATCGCGGTGCTTCTTTTCCTGCTCTTCAACTGCAAAACGCAATCCGTTGATGGAAAGCTCCAGCTTCTCCAGTTCCCACATGGCAGCAACTTTCAGGGCAGTTGGCACCACATCATTGGTGCTCTGAAAGATATTGGCATGTTCAACGGGATCGGGCTGGAAATCCATGCCCCCTTTTCCCTCAAGCAACCGGCTGGCACGGTTTGCAATAATCTCATTCACATTCATGTTGATGCTAGTGCCGGCACCACCGCTGATCGCAGGAACGATAAAATCGTCATAATGCTCCTCTGAAGCCACTTCAGTGGCAGCAGCAGCAAGGGCAGAGGATAGTTCAGGGGACATCAGGGAATTCAAAAATCCACTGTGGCTGCCTGTGTCGGAAGCTGTTTTTCGCAACATATCAACCGTAAGGTAGCAGCTCTTTTTCACCACTCCCATGGCCCTGTACCATGCAGGGTTAAATGGCTGATCACACGGGAAATTCCCTCTGGCACGGAGGGAGTGAATTCCATAGAGGGCATTGGATGGAACCTCCATTTCTCCGAGGTAATCCTGTTCTTTTCTGAAAGTCATACAATGATATTTGCGTCAAAGGTAATGAAACAGGCAGATTGCCGCTCCGGTTTTTGGTGTAACTTCGCAGACTGATCAGATACATTAACCGATGGACGAACAAAAAGTTCTCATTGAACGGTGCTGGGATGAACCCACCCTGATTTCCGATCCGGAAATTGCGGAAGCCATTCGCACAGTAATCGGGATGCTTGACCGGGGAGAATTGCGGGTTGCAGCTCCTGCAGATGGGGGTTGGAAGGTAAACGAATGGGTGAAAAAGGCCATACTGCTCTATTTCCGTATTTCCGAAATGCGGGTAATGCGTGCCGGCGACCTCACTTTTCACGACCGGATTCCGGTGAAAGGGGATTACGACCAGCTGGGGGTACGGGCCGTTCCTCATGCAATAGCACGGTACGGAGCCTATCTGGCACCGGGTGTCATTCTGATGCCCTCATACGTCAACATCGGGGCTTACGTCGGATCGGGAACGATGGTAGATACCTGGGCTACAGTGGGTTCATGTGCCCAGATCGGGAAGAACGTGCATCTGAGCGGTGGTGTTGGCATTGGCGGAGTACTGGAACCTTTGCAGGCATCGCCGGTTATTATTGAAGACGACTGCTTCATCGGATCGCGCAGCATCATTGTTGAAGGCGCCATTGTGGAGCAGGGATCTGTGATCGGTGCCAATGTGGTGATAACGGGCTCTACCAGAATTATTGATGTAACAGGGAATCAGGAAATTACTTATAAGGGCAGGGTACCGGCAGGGAGCGTGGTAATACCCGGCACCTATCCAAAAAAATTTCCGGCCGGAACCTACCAGGTGGCCTGTGCTCTTATTATTGGCAAACGCAGTGCCTCAACCGACCTTAAAACCTCTCTGAACGATGTTTTAAGACAATATCAATTAGATGTTTGAAATGGAACCGGCGAAATTCCTGGTAATACAAACCGCATCCATTGGTGATGTAATACTGGTTACGCCGGTACTGGAGGCTCTGCATTCACATTTTCCGGAAGCAGTCATAGGTATCTTGGTGAAAAAGGGGATGGAGGAATTGTTTGAGGGGCATCCTTACCTTTCAAAGATTCATACATGGGATAAAAAGCGAAATAAGTACCATGATTTAGCCAGAGTAATCCTGGAAATCAGAAAAGAGCACTACAACCTGGTTATCAATGCCCAACGTTTCTTTAGTACCGGCCTCATTACCTTGTTATCTGGTGCAGGTGCTACTGTAGGGTTTGATAAAAACCCCTGGTCAAGACAGTTCACCAGACGCATTCCACACAGGATCGGGGTAGATAACGTGCACGAAACTGAACGCAATCTGGCACTTATAGCACACCTGGGGGTTAAAAGCACCTACCCTATCCGGTTATACCCTGAACCTGCAGATTATGAGAAGACCAAATCGCTGAAAAATGACCCCTATATCACCATCTCTCCGGCTTCTCTTTGGTTTACCAAGCAATTGCCTGAAGAAACCTGGATTTCCTTTCTGAAGCAACTTTCTTCCGGGTTCAGTTGTTATATTCTCGGAAGCCGGAGTGACCTGGCGTTGGCTGAAAGAATCAGGTTGGCAGCAGGGAATCCCGGAATTAAGGTACTGGCAGGCAGCCTGTCGCTCCATGAATCTGCTGCATTGATGAAAGATGCATTGATGAATTTCACCAACGATTCAGCTCCCATGCATCTGGCATCTGCGGTAAACGCACCGGTAACGGCGGTTTTCTGCTCTACAGTGCCTGACTTTGGATTCGGGCCCAGATCGGCAATATCCCATGTGGTAGAATGCCCTGAGCCCCTGCCCTGCCGACCCTGTGGACTCCACGGGTTAAAAAAGTGCCCCAAAAGGCATTTCAGGTGCGGAAAGGAAATCGAGGTTAAAGCATTGATGAATATTTTTGATATCTATGCAGGAAGAAGTTAAAAAAGCGGCAGAAATTCTAAAAAAAGGGGGGGTAATCCTGTATCCCACCGACACCATCTGGGGAATCGGGTGTGATGCCCGGAACCGCAAAGCAGTTGATAAGATTTTCAGGCTGAAGCGGAGGGATCCTATGAAACAGATGATCGTGCTGGCCTCTTCGGTTGAACAGGTTGCGCAGTATGTAAAAAAGATCCCTGACGTTGTACCTGACCTGCTGAAAACCTATAGCAGGCCCCTCACAATCATTTACCCCGGGGCTATTAATCTACCCGACAATCTGATTGGGAAAGATGGCACCATTGCCATCAGGGTGGTAAGAAATGCCCTTTGTGAAGCCATTATTGAATCGTTGGGAAATCCAATGGTTTCTACTTCTGCTAACCTTTCCGGTAACATTACTCCCCTTACTTTTGCGATGATAGAGCCCGCCATTGTAAAGGGGGTTGATCATATCGTCCAGGTACGCCAGGAAGAGGTTACAGAGGTAAAGCCTTCCACGATCATCAAGGTTGAAGAGAACAACAGGATTACCATTATCAGAGAATGACCATTGATACACATCATAGGAACTATTCCGATTATCTGGAGGAGGACATTTTCAGGATTATAGCAGAGGCATCTGAATCGCTGGGACAGAAAAGTTATGTGATCGGCGGCTTTGTGCGAGACCTCCTGCTTTTTCAGGGAAGGAAAGATATCGATATTGTAACCCTGGGCAGTGGGATTGAGTTGGCTAAAAAGGTGGCACAGCTTTCTGGGCGAAATGCTAAAGTGGCAGTTTACCGCAATTTCGGCACGGCTATGTTGCGGCATGATGATTATGAGGTTGAATTTGTGGGTGCAAGAAAAGAGTCATACCGGGCAAACAGCCGGAAACCGGTGGTAGAGGACGGAACCCTGGAAGAGGATCAGCTCAGGCGCGATTTTACCATAAATGCATTGGGCATCAGTCTGAATCCGGAAGATTTCGGCACCCTGTCGGATCCCTTCGACGGAATCAGAGATTTGGAACAGGGGCTCATCAGAACCCCCAGGGATCCCGACATCACTTTCTCCGACGACCCTTTACGCATTTTTCGCGCCATCAGATTTGCGGCCCAACTGGGCTTCAGCATTGAGCAGAAAACCTTTGATGCCATTGAGAAACAGCGGGAAAGAATTTCGATTCTTTCTGCCGAAAGGATTACAGAAGAGCTTAATAAAATGATGCTGACACCAAAACCCAGCTTTGCCTTTAACCTTCTGGATTCGGCCGGAATACTCGATAAGATACTGCCTGAACTAACAGCCATGAAAGGGGTCGAGAGTGTGAACGGTGTACGGCACAAGGACAACTACCTGCATACACTGGAGGTACTCGACAACCTTTCACTGGAGAGCAACGACCTGTGGTTGCGATGGGCAGCCCTGCTGCACGATATTGCAAAACCCGCCACCAAAAAGTTTCAGCCGGGAACAGGTTGGACCTTCCACGGGCATGAGGTACTGGGGATGCGGTTTGCCCGGAAAATCTTCACGAGGATGAAGCTACCCCTGAGCGAACCATTGCGTTTTGTGGAAAAAATCATACAGTTGCATCTCAGACCAATTGCGCTTGTTGAGAGTCACGTAACCGATTCGGCTGTACGAAGGTTGCTTTTTGAGGCGGGTGATGACATTGATAAACTGATGCTTCTGTGCAAAGCTGATATCACCTCAAAGAATGAGCAAAAGCGAAGTCGCTACACCCGGAATTTCGAGATTGTAGAAGAGAAACTGGTGGAGATTGAGGCAAAGGACCGATTGCGCAACTGGCAACCACCCATCTCCGGGGAGATGATTATGGAAACCTTTGGCATACAACCTTCCCGAGAAGTCGGCATCATCAAAACTGCCATCCGCGAAGCCATCCTCGACGGTATTATCCCCAATGAGTACGAACCAGCCTTTCAACTCATGCTCGCTGAAGCAAAAAAATTAAACCTCAAACCAACATCAAAATCTTGACAACAAAGAAGTTACTGTATATAAACCTTCTGAGTTCTCCATCTCTATTCTAATTTCTAATTTCTAACTCCTAATTTCTAATTTCTAATTTCTAATTTCTAATTTCTAATTTCTAATTTCTAATT
>CAZJZF010000134.1:0-2303 GCA_964550385.1 uncultured Lentimicrobiaceae bacterium
GATTTGGGTCCAAAGCCGGAAATCACAAGATTTAAGGGGCTGGGGGAGATTTCACCTGATGAATTCAAACACTTCATCGGACCCAATATGCGGCTCGATCCGGTAATTTATCAACGAGATTCGGGTACCAAAAGTTTGCTTGAATTCTATATGGGTAAGAACACCCCCGACCGGCAGGGGTTTATCATCGAGAACCTCAGGGTTGACCTTGATAGTTTATAAAGTTTGTAAGGTTTATAAAGTTTATAAAGTCTGTGAGGTTATTAAGGTTTATAAAGTTTATGAAGTTGGGCTGTGTAAGAGATGCTGTCTGGAATTGTAGGATTATGAGGAAGATCTAAGGGATTTGATAAGGCTGCTGAGCATTTTTGAAATTTCAATACTCTGTTCAGAAAGGGTTTTAAGTTCATCTTGCGATTTCAGATTGAGATCGATGGCTAACAATAGCATTGACCTTACTTCGGCACAAGAACCTTTGGCGATGAATAGAAAGTGGACAAATTCCCGGTTTCCCGATCGTTCAAACCCTTCTGCAATGTTGTTCATTACAGACACAGAAGCTTTGGTAATCTGATGTTTGAAACCCGAATCTTTAATGTCACTGAAAGTTTGGTAAATTCTCACCGACAGTGACTTAGCTCTCTGCCAGACAATCATCTCCTCAAACCTATCGAACTTCAAAGTTTCTCTACTTTACGAACTTTAAAAACTTTACGAACTAATTGGTGTTTCGTAGCACAGTTACAGTACCATGCTCTTTGGATTCGCGGAAGAAGGTGCTGTACTCTAAGGTCCAGTAATACACACCGTCGGCGTGGTTTCTGGCATCCCAGGTGTTATCGTATCCATCCATTTCAAAAACCTTCTTACCCCACCGGTTGTAGATGAGCAATCTGGACGATTTGAGTTTGTCGATGTTCTTGATGAAGAACACATCGTTGAAACCGTCCCCGTTTGGGGTAATTACGTTGGGAATCTCAATTTTGTCGATGATGATCATTACCTGACGTGAGATGGAATCGATGCATCCTTCCGGGGTGGAAGCAACCAGCCAGACGATATAGGTGCCATCGCCGCCATAGGTATGGGAAGGGTGTTGCTGGGAGGAGGTGTTGTTGGCTCCTGAGCCGGGGTCACCGAAATTCCAGGTCCAGATGGATCCGTTGACCGACATATTGTTGAAATTGATGACCGGGTTATCGATGGGGGCAACTGCAGGCACCGGATCGAAATAGGGTTTTGGCATAGGGTGCACCTTGATCAGATTATTGGCAGAAAAGGAACCGGTACACCCGTCGGCAGTGGTTATTGTGAGGGTGATTGAGTACGTTCCGGCCATATAGGTGTGGGTGGGGTTTTGCAGAGCCGAATTACCCCCATCGCCAAAATCCCATTGCCAGCCCGTAATTGCAGGTGCGGAATAATCTGTGAAATATACGGTAAGAGGTTCGCAGCCTGAAAATTTGTCGGGCATAAAACTTACAGAAGGCTTGGGAACAATGGTTACGACCAGGGAATCCTTAACGGCAGGACAGGCAGTTGTATCTTTAACTGTCACGGTGTATGTGGTAGTAACGGGGGTATTGGCGATCGGGTTGGCTACCGTGGCACTGCTAAGCGTCGCAGCGGGTGTCCAGGTGTAGGAATAGGGTGGTGCTCCCTGCGTTGCCTGCACCCAAATGGGTGCTGCTGCTTCGCATACGGTAGTGTCGTTCATCATGTTGAGGGTTACCGGCACATAATCCAGAATGGGTATAGTGATGGTATCGATGGTACAGGGGGAGGTGGGGATAATCAGGGTCACATATTCAGTGCCTTCGGTGATATAATCAATAAAGGGGGCAATGGTGATGGAACCTGTTTTTTGTCCGGGGAGGATGTAGGCTTTATTGGGGATGTTGGCAAAGTCGACACCGTTGGTGGCAGTACCATAGATGGTATCGATAAGAATCCAGATTGTATCTATTGCAAATTTGTTGATGGAGAATTTTACAATGGCATTATTACATCCTTCAATGGCTGATTTTCCTGCACCGGGGATGCTGTATTCGGTTTTAACTTCAATAGCATCTGTAGAGAAACTGTTGGCTTCGAGAAATACCCCCGAATCCAGAATGCCGTCACCTGCATCGGCAACGCCGATCTTGAAGTGGTAACTGACGCAGGGTGTCACCAGCGCCCAGGCAGTAAGTACGGTGGTAAAGGCGTCGTACTGGATGGTAACACCACCGGCATTGTTGATATAATACTGGCAGTTGATACAGGGGCCTGCATTGGCGGTCCCGTTGTTTACGTTGTTAATC
>CAZJZF010000134.1:2313-6691 GCA_964550385.1 uncultured Lentimicrobiaceae bacterium
GGGGTTGTAGTACCCGGCAGTCTTGCAATATTGTAGCTATTGTAATTGCCACCAAGGGGGTTGGGGCCTGTGATGAAAAACCCAAATACATCATTGTAGTTGGAATTGGAGTACTCAGGATATTCATCCGAACCGAAAACATACCTGAATTTGATGGTGTCGCTGAGAGGAACGAAGTCGAACTCAAACACCGAAGCATCGTAGGTGGTATAACCGGGAATCAGCGATTGGAGTGTCGGATCTCCGGGGAGGCTGTTGCTTTGCCCTGCACTTCCCGAATTGTTCGGGCCCGGAACTACACTAACAGCTCCACTGGTGAGGATTACCCCGCTCGATAATCCAATGTTGGTTGTGCCACCATTGGTAAAGGCTCCGATGGCTGCATTTGAACCCGAGTAGGTGATATTGGTAACCACCACGCCGGTTCCAACCAGCATATTCTGGATGAGCTGCTGAGGGGTCATGGTGGTATTCAAGGCAAGCTGTGCCTGCGATACCAGCGTAGTGCCCGTGATGCACATGAACAGGGCATATCGGATTATTCGGGCTATTTGCCTCATAATAGGCTTTTTATATGATGATTAATTCTTCGAAATCACAAAATTACTGAACTCAAATCGGGTGAGGCCACCTTCCCGGGATGGCTTGATGCTTTTGGCCCAGATCTTCAGCATCAGGTCATCTTTGTTAATGTCGCCTGTAACCACCTCGCCAGGTTTAAGATCCAGCTCAAACTCATAGCCGCTGGGTGCGGGTTTGTCACAGGTGCGGCAATTGCCGTTGTACCACACATCAAGTTTCCAGTTGAGTTTTACCCCATAGGTGTTGGTATTGGCAATTTTCAGGATGACATATTCTGCCACTTCTGTAGCATTGATCTGCTTCTGCTGTTTGGTGTAGGTAATTTTAATCCCTTCGGTCTCTTTGTACAGGGTTTCCTTATCGGAAGTAAAAGAGGCCATCGTGATTGCCAGAAGAAGTGTTACTGCAAAACCGGAAATTCTGGATTTCATATCTGAGATGTTTTAGTTTATGTACAAGACAAATGGCACAGGTTACAAGTTGCACGAATAGACAAAAATAGAATAAAAAACAAAGCGATATACAGGCAAAAAAATATCACCAGCAGTTTTTAGACCTCCATACAGAGCAAAAGTTTAATGATTACCTTTGCAGGCTTACAATGGTGTTATGCAGTTTCTGTATCCGAACGTCCTTTTTGCTTTGTTTGCACTGGCCATTCCGTTGCTTGTGCATCTCTTCAATTTCCGGAAACCAAGGAAAGTTTTTTTTACGAATGTGAGATTTCTTCGCGAGTTGAAACTTGAAAGCCGCAAGAAATCGAAGCTTAAGCACCTGATTGTCCTAATATTCCGGATGCTGGCGTTTATCTCCTTGGTGATGGCATTTGCAGGCCCTCTTTTATTGGATGATAAATCTGTTTCGTTAAAAGGCAAACCCCTGGTTGTGGTGTACCTTGATAATTCTTTCAGTATGCAGGCACAGGGGCGGCAGGGTATCCTGTCGGAAGCAGCAGCAAAAAAGGCATCAGAGATCGCAGGGTATTACGGGCCTTCGGAAGAATTCTATCTCATTACAAATGACTTCTCAGCGAAGTATTCAAGGGTCGTGAATCGGTCAGATTTTTTAAGCCTGGTATCTTCAACCCGCTATTCGCCGGTGAGCAGGAGTGCATCAGAAGTATTTGAACGGGTGGAGGATTTGCGAAAGAGGAATCCCGGCAGAGGGATAACCTTATTTCTGATCAGTGATTTTCAAACGGGAACTCTGAAACTTGGCGAAGCGCGCCCCCCTGAAGGGATCAGGGGTTATCTGGTTCCGCTTGCCAAGACCACAACCCATAATCTTTCTATTGATTCTGTATGGACTGATGTGCCGGTGATACGCCCGGGACAGGTGATGGAGCTGTTTGCCAGGATAGCGAATTCAGGAAGCTCCGATGCTGAGGATGTGCCGGTGGCACTCAATATCAATGGGAAAGAGGTTGCTGTTGCAGCAGCATCAGTTCCCGCCGGGTCAAAAGTTCCTGTAAAACTATCCAGCAGGATTCCCACAGAGGGAAATTTTTCGGGGTATGTATCCCTTGATGACAACCCTATCATTTTTGATGACCGGTTTTATCTCGGGTTCAGGGTTACGGCTGCCAGAAATCTGCTGTTACTGAACGGAGAGCAGCAAGATATTAACCTTGCCCGGATTTTCAATGGTGACTCTCTTTTCACCCTCGATGTCAGGCCAGCCACCCAGATTGATTTTGCCGCTTTAAACCGGTATGACCTCATTTTCTTGAGCAGTGTGGATCAGATAACAGATGGAATGCGTGATGCCCTGCAAAAGTATGTTGCGTCGGGGGGTCACCTTGCCATAGTGCCTCCACCGGCCGGAAAGGATCTGTCGCAGCTCAACGCGCTGCTGAACCTCTTGGGGGTTGCTGCCTATGGACCCATTGATACAGCAGATACCCGTGTTACCGCGGTAAATTTCGAGAACCCGCTGTACAGAGGCGTTTATGCCACACGCCCTGCAAACCTGGCTATGCCGCGTATTTCGAGCCATTACCCTTTGGTGCAGAAGGGTACCGGCAGCGAGGATTGGGTAATGAAGCTGATCAATGACAGGCCTCTCTGGCTTTCAGCTTCATCGGAGAGGGGCAGGGTATATCTTTTTGCCATGCCGTTTACAGAGGATTATTCGAATCTGACCTCACTGCCAGAACTTTTTGTACCACCGGTAGTGAATATGGCTTTGTACAGTGGCGTAGTCGCGCCACTCTACTATACTCTCGGAAAAGATAAGTCTGCCGTTATAGCCTGGGACGGGGAAGCAGGGGAGAGCCCATTCAGAATGAAGGAAGCAGAAGGAAATTCCGAGTTTATTCCCGGCCATCGAAGTGACCCCTTTGGGTATCTGCTTTTCTACGAAGACCAGATTGGAAATCCGGGAATCTATCAGGTGTACGCTGATGACAGTCTCATTGCACCGCTGGCCTTCAACCTTCCGGAAGATGAATCGGATATGCTGTGTGAAGATGAAAAGGCATTGTCGAAATGGATAAATAACGGCGGATTCGACAATTTTTCCCTGCTGAAGGAGGCAGGGAAGGCGACCGGTGCAAAACTCCGCGAGATATCGGAAGGGAAGCCGCTTTGGCGTTTGTTTGTGATGGCTGCACTTATTTTCCTTTTGCTGGAAGCAATTCTGCTGCGCAGAACCTGGCCCTGGCAGAAATCCGTTTCATCCAAAAACAGCATCGAATTATGACGGATCAAGATATCAGGAATGAGCTTCCTGAACCGGAAAATGAGGAGCAGTATAAAATCATGAAGCTTCCGGGGATGTTCGAGAACTGGTTTCTCGACTATGCCTCCTACGTGATTCTTGAACGTGCAGTTCCCATGCTTGAGGATGGCCTGAAACCTGTGCAGCGCAGGCTTCTTCATGCCATGAAAGAGCTTGATGATGGAAGGTACAACAAGGTCGCCAACATCATTGGGCATACCATGAAATACCATCCCCATGGCGATGTTTCCATTGGAGATGCCCTCGTTCAGTTGGGACAGAAAGAACTCCTCATCGATATGCAGGGGAACTGGGGCAATGTGCTTACCGGTGACTCGGCAGCAGCTCCAAGGTACATCGAAGCACGCCTCTCCAGATTTGCTCTGGAAGTGGCATTTAATCCCAAAACCACGCAATGGAAATCGTCGTATGACGGGCGAAACAGGGAGCCAGTGGCACTGCCCGTAAAGTTTCCACTTCTGCTGGCCCAGGGCGTTGAGGGTATTGCTGTGGGTTTGGCTTCGAAAATCCTGCCGCACAATTTCAATGAATTGCTTCAGGCATCCATCGCTATACTTCAAAATCAGCCTTTTACCCTTTTTCCCGATTTTATCACCGGGGGATTGATGGATGTGTCCAAATACAACGACGGTCTGCGGGGAGGGCGCATCAGAGTCAGGGCACGCATCAATGTGCTCGATAAAAAAACACTGGTAATCAGTGAGATACCGTTCTCCACCACCACCGGCTCCCTGATCGATTCCATCATCAGTGCCAATGACAAAGGGAAGATCAAAATCAGGAAGATCGAAGACAACACCGCCGGCAATGCCGAAATCCTGATCCACCTGCATCCGGGAACCTCTCCCGATCAGACCATAGATGCTTTGTATGCATTTACTGCCTGCGAGATTTCCATCTCCCCCAATGCCTGTGTAATCGAAAACAATAAGCCCTTGTTTACAGGGGTTTCGGATCTTCTCAGGATTTCAACCCTCCGTACCCGGTCGCTCCTTGAGCAGGAACTCCAGATTCAGCTGCAGGAGCTGTTGGAGCAATGGCATTTCTCTTCATTGGA
>CAZJZF010000135.1:0-6683 GCA_964550385.1 uncultured Lentimicrobiaceae bacterium
ACTCCCGCAAGAGCCAGCGCAAATGCAAGCTTTATGGTCCTAACGCTTTTGAGACTTTGGTCAGATACTATGGTTTGATCGATCCCTCAAAATTTGCAATGCGGTGACACTATGTGAATGCTTCTGAAGAATTCTGCAGGAAAGCCGTATGCGGGAAAACCGCACGTACGGTTTGATGAGGGGGCAGGGGGGAGCCACACTCCCCCCGCTCTACTCTACTAAATACCAGTAAAATCCGCGTTCTATTCTTCTTTCTTATAAAGGGGAAAAATTATCTGAGTTTCAGACTAGTCCCCGGCTCCGGAATAAAACCGGACTCAACCTCATTAAGCTCTGTCAGACTTTTTAATTTCATCCCATGCAGCTGCGAGATGGAGTGGAGGGTTTCTCCCGGCTGAACGGTATGTGCAGAAGTGGTGCCTTTGTTCTTTTTCGACTGGATGAATACCCTGTCACCAGCTTTTACCTCACCGGTTTTTCCCAAATCGTTGTATTTCCTTAGCGTCCAGGGGTTTATCGCCAGTGAATCGGCCAGCGACTGGATGGTTTCCCCTTCGAGCACTACAATGTATTCTGCCCTGTTGATCTTGTGTATGGTTCTTGAAACAGTTCCCTGGATTGGGCTTGACGCAGGTTGGGAGTTTCCCTTTTTTCCGAAGATCCGCTGCCAAAAGTTCTGTTTTTTAACTCCATCATATTCAAACAGCTTATACAGTTCGATGATTCCGATCAGTTTTTCAGCATAGGCAGGGTTGGTGGCATAACCGGCGGTTTTCAGCCCTTTTGCCCACCCTTTGTAGTCGGTGGGTTGAAGTTTGAAAAGTGACGCATACCGCTCTCTGGAGGTCAGAAATAGCGCATGGTCTTTATACGACTCTTCAGGGTTTTTGTATTTTCTGAAGCATTCGTTTTTTGCGTCATCATCCTTATGGAAGGTCTCTCCTGTCCAGCCTTTGTGGCATTTTATCCCGAAATGGTTGTTGGCATTGCGGGCCAGGTCGGAGGTGCCGGCACCCGATTCCAGCAGCCCCTGCGCCAGGGTGATGCTGGCAGGGATGCCATATTCCTGCATGTGCTTTACAGCGATAGGGGCATATTTCCGGATGTAGGATTCGTAGGAAGCGTTGGTGTTTTTTCCGGCATTTCCCTGTGCCAGCAGTGGTGTGACAAGCAGCAGCAGGGTCGGGAGGATGAGGAGAAATTTTTTCATGATAGTTTACAAAACTACAGCCACCATGGATGATGATATCATGCCGGGAGGTGTTTTTTTACACAGCCAGTTGTTGGTGCAATCAATATTTGGATGTTGTGCAGATTTCACATTATTTAAGAAAAAAAAGAAGATGCAGGTCAATGGGTAAACTAATTTTGCATGGTTAAGATTTTAGTAAAATATTGTTTTCAACGGTAACGTTACCAGACCATAACAATCAGGCTGTAAGACATGAAACTGAGGGGAAGGCGCAAGAAGTCGAGGCTGCAGCTTCTGCATCAGTATTACAGGTATACCGGCTTTTACCGGTTCATCTGGATAACGCTCAGGAATACCATTCCCCCCATCATCGGAATAATTCTTGCCATTATTATCTTTGATCGGTTTGTCATCGATTTAAAAATATTACTGGAGAATGCCCCGGATAATTTATCGGCTTTTTTGATATACACGGTTTTTTTCCTTTCAGAGTCTTTCCTGGGCCTTATTCCTCCCGAAGCCTTCATTGCCTGGGCGGCACAAACCATTCATCCCTGGGTTACCCTTACCGGGCTTGCTTTACTGGCATACATGGGGGGGTCGGTTTCTTATTTTATCGGCAAGCTCATTCTGGCTATACCTTCTGTAACCCGGTACACCAAATTCACCATGGCAAAGCACATTGCCAATATGCGGAAGTGGGGGGCATTGCTCATTGTTTTTGCAGCTTTTTTCCCCTTGCCTTTTTCCATGGCCAGCATGGCAGCGGGCATCATGGAATACGATTACCGTAAGTACCTGTTCTGGGCACTCAGCCGTATTGTCAGGTTTTTCCTGTATGCTCTGGTGTTGTTTAAGGTGATTTAAAAAAAACGCCTGTAAACCAATAGCTTACAGGCGTTTTCGTAGTCCATACGGGATTTGAACCCGTGTTACCAGAATGAAAATCTGGCGTCCTGACCAGGCTAGACGAATGGACCGTGATGTGAAGAACTGAATTTGATTTTTGGGACTGCAAAGGTACACATAAAATCAATATGTGCAAGAAAATTCTGAAGGAGTCTGAAATTTTTTTTACGCTTCGTCGTGGTCGGCCTCGAAACGGAAACCCAGGCGCTTACCGGTCTTGAGACTGAGTGCTGAACTGTAACTCATCATCTCCTGCACGCTCACCTCCTTCACCTGGTCGAAGGCGGGGGTTAATAGGTCGAAGTCGATGCTGTACAGTACCGCCGACTCCACAATATTACGCACCTTCACCGCATCCAGTGGCTCCCCGCTAAAGTTGCTGAACAAAAAGCCAAGCTCCCTTTTACCTTCTACAAAGAAGTGGTTCTCCTTGTTCACAAAAACCCTTCCTATCAGATAGCCTACATCGTTGAAGCGGTTGTACTTGAACGAGTCGGCCAGGTAGTTGTAGATATAAATCACTCCACAGAATGAGCGGGTAGGGTCTTCTTTGATATAGGAAGTTTGCATCAGAGCGTGGTCGCGGGGAAACTGGAATGTATTGGTGTGCATGGTGAAGAGGATGAGGTCGGAAGCAATTTTCAGTTCTGCCTCAAAATCCCCTTTGTCGCGGAAGGTACACGACATATTGAAATGAATGGCGGGAAGATCCTTTTTTACATCCTGATACAGTTGACGTGCAGCGTTTTTAAATTCCTTGAAGACCTTTTGAGTGTTTTCGTTCACCAGGAATTTCACCTGCGATTTTTCATGCAGCAGGCTGATGATTTTTTGGGTTTTATCGGGAGTTTCCATCGTATGGTATTTTTTTGCTAAAGTAGACCATTTTTCAAAAGGATCATCCGGGCAGCATTTTGGCCATCGATGGCAGAAGAGACGATGCCTCCGGCATACCCTGCCCCTTCGCCGCAGGGATAGAGGTTGGGAAACATCGGGTAATGCATCTGTTCTGGATCTCTTGGTATCCTGACAGGGGATGAGGTGCGCGATTCGGTACCTGCGATAACGGCTTCATGGGTAAGAAACCCCTTCATCATGCCGCCGAACCGCTGGAACCCTTCGGTAAGCCTTGCGGCAACCTGCGTTGGCAGCAGTTCATGCAGCGGAGCGCTCTGCAGTCCGGGGCTGTAGGATGATTTTGGCAGATCCGGGGAAAGCCTTTTGCTGAGAAAGTCGGTGAGGCGCTGTGCCGGTGCTTTCTGGCTGAACAGCCCGCCCACCAGCATCTGCTGCTCAATTGCTTCCTGATAGGCGAGTCCTGCCAGTGGGCCCATGGATGCAAATTCTGACACATCATCAGTTCCGATTTCCGTTACGATGCCCGCATTGGCAAAGGGGGAGTTGCGGCGCGAGTTCGACATGCCGTTTACCACCACCTGTTCCTGCCGGGTAGCCGAAGGCACAATGATCCCTCCGGGGCACATGCAGAATGAAAACACCCCTTTGCCCTGCGCCTGTGCTTTAAGTGTATAGGTAGCGGCAGGCAGCCAGGGATCGGGATTCTTCTGGTGGTACTGTATGGTGTTTATGAGCGCCTGCGGATGTTCGACCCTTACCCCCAGGGCAAAGGGTTTGAACTCAAGAGGCCATCCGTACGCATCAAAAAGTTGATAGATGTCGCGGGCAGAATGGCCTGTAGCCAGGATGAAGGCTGCCCCGGCAAACCGGTTTCCGTTCTGGTCGGTGAAGGCCGAAACCATTCCCTGATGCTGTTGAATGGCGGTAACCCTGTGCCCGAAATGGATCTCTCCGCCATGATCCAGAATGGTTTGGCGTATGTGGGTGATGAGGGGCAGGAGCTTGTCGCTGCCGATGTGGGGGTGGGTGTCGATGAGGATTTCGGGGTCGGCGCCATGCCAAACCATTTTCCGGAGCACCTCCTCCACGCTGCCCCGCTTGGTGCTGCGGGTGTAGAGTTTCCCGTCGCTGAAGGTGCCTGCACCCCCTTCGCCGAAGCAGTAGTTGGAGTCGGGGTTTACCTTGTGTTCGCGGTGGATGCGGGCGATGTCGGGTTTGCGGTCCGAGACATTTTTGCCCCGGTCGAGAATTACCGGTTTCATCCCCCCCTCCATCAGCCTGAGTGCTGCGAAGAGTCCGGCAGGACCGGCACCTGCAATCACCACCACGGGGGCTTTCGACACATCACGATACGCAGGTCTGAACACAACAGGTTCAGGGCGGTCGGGCAGGGTATAGGCGCGCATCTTCATTCTGATCCACACCGGCGAACGCCTGGCGTCGACCGACTTGCGGAGAATCTCCAGATGGCTCAGCGCGTCCATCTCCACAGAGAGGTGACGGCAGACAACCTTTTTCAGCGAGGTGAGATTCGCTGCATCTGCCGGCCTTACAGCCATTTCGAATTCCTTTACCATAGGAAAAATCAGCCCTCGAAGGTGAAAGAGAGCTGGTAGATCTTGGAGTTGACTTTTTTGATATCGGAGGTAAAGATGTTCTGCTCCCGTACCAGCAGGTCGTTCACCCCGAAAGCGCGTTTCAGCTCGATGCCGAATTTGAAGAAAGGGAGGTAGAAATCGACCCCCACACCCATCTCCATCGAGAATTCATGTTTTTTCAGCTTCAGGATCAGGTCTTCGGTCTGCTCTTTTTTGTTGGCCTGCGATGCCAGGTCAATTCCATATTTGGCACCCCCGAGCACATAGGCGCTGAAGTTGTTCACCCTGCGGGAGGTGTATTTTATTGAAACAGGAAATTCGATAAAGGTGGATTCCACCATTTTGGTGTTAACATAGAAGCTGTCGAGGTACTTGATCCGGTAATCCAGTGCCCGGCTTCCGAAGGCGAGCACCGTGGCAAGTCTTCCATGCACATGGTTGCCCAGCCGCTTATTGGCAAGGATGCCAAACTGTACGCCATATTCGGGATATGCTGTGATGGTATAGAGCGAGTCGTTGGGGTAGTAAGCCTTTTCAGGATGTACCATGAAGTTCATGCTGTTTAACCCTACGACAAATCCAAAATAATAGGGGCGATAGAGGAAGGTCTCAAGGTTTTCTGCCACGGCACGCTGAGCAGAAGCCCGATGGGTCAGTAAAGCAAAGGAGAGGATGAGGAAGATATACCTGAGGGTTTTGGAGGCCATACGATCAGTGTCAGTTCAGTGTGCCAAACGGTATCAGTCGGAAAATATTTTTCTGCCGGTACTGGTTTGAAAAGGCAGGCAAAAGTAATCATAAAAATCCTTTTTCCTCCTATCATACAGGCAGTTTGATATCGTTTGCCGCACAAATGCCGGACATGTAGCACATGTCCGGCATCACCACTGCATCAGATTTTTATCAGGTTTTTGAAGTTTTCTCTGTGGGTTTCCAGTTTCCCGGCATTGCCATAGGTGCATTGCAGATCCTGATCCACCACTTTTTGGATGAGGGTTGCGTAGGCTTTTATTTCTGCTGCCGTAGTGCCCAGCACATCGTCTCTCTCTTTCTGGTAATCGGCAGCCTGCATGCCGGCAAAATGGTTGTAGAAAGCGCGTTCGCCCTGCTGGGAAGTACGCAGGGGCTGATCGAGCCTTGAAATGGCACCAATGATGTACTGGGTCATTTCCTCTTCATCCGCTTCGAAGTTTTTCAGAAATTCGGCAGTGGCGCGATAGGTTTCAAGGGTTTCTGTAAAATTTGGATCGCGATACGATACCATGCTGATATTGCCGTTGGAACTGATGGAGCTGTATCCACCGTAGGCACCTCCAACCACACGGATCTGTTTGTACAGCCAGTCGCGCGAAATGATCAGGTTAAGCACCATGAGGCTCCCGTCCCATTCGTAACCGAGTTTTCTGAAATTTCCTCCCATGTTCACATACTGAACCTTGGAAGCAGTAAGGAATCCTTCGTTCCGTTTTTCAGGTTTCAGATTCCAGGTCTGAAAGGCGATTTTTCCGGAAGGCAGTTTCATTGAAAAAGCTTTCAGCTGTTTTGCAAAAATGGGGTAATCCTCTTTGCTGCAGGTGATTCCGGCCATCAGATTTTCCCTGATAAAAAGTTTTTGGGCTGTATTTAACAGTCTTTCAGCCAGAGCCGGCAAAGATTCATCGAGGTTTTCTGAAAGCTTTTTGATAAAGGCATAGTACTCATAGCCACCGGTCATTTCATCGAACACTCCGTCGGCAGAGTGGTATGAGCGCAGGCGGGTGGAAGCGATCCCTGAACCGTCGGCTTTGAGGCTCGCTTCCAGCTGCGACAGGTGCCGGGTGAGAATAGTTTTTAGTCTTTCCGGGTCCTGGTAAAGAGAATGCAACAGTATCTCTTCGGTCAGCCCGAACATATGACCGGCATTTTCAGGGGTGCCTTTCACCGTGGCGATAAAGAAGGGCCTGAGCCTGCCATCGTCGTTTTTTTCCAGATACCGGTTCAGATAAGCAGAAAAGCCCCCGGTATGTTTATTCAGCTCTTCATCGAGCTGTGCATACGTGTAATGGGTGGTATTCAGGGAAGAGAGCAATTCTGACAGCAGTGAGGCATACGGGAGGTCTTCAGTTGGTAAAACCCTGAGGTCGAAA
>CAZJZF010000136.1:0-6665 GCA_964550385.1 uncultured Lentimicrobiaceae bacterium
GCGGTTGGGATAGTAACGCCATGGGTAGCCCCAGAGCTGCTCTTTTTCACGCTCCACCTGCCAGACCACCTTTGCCCCGGTTAAACTGTACCCGGCGTATGCCTCCGCTTTCCCGGTAACGGTTACCTCATCCCCGGGTCGGAATACCCCCGTTACCGGACTCATTTTCACCTCAAACTTAGGCCTTTTGTATTCCTCAACTCCGAAATATTCCTGCCCCGTTTCACAGGTGATCGACATCATACCTGTAAGGCCGGAGGATGGGATCACAAAGCTCCCCTGAAAACTGCCAAAGGAGTTGGTGGCAACTGGCATGCTTCTCACCTCCCTGCTGTTAACATCCATCAGCCTGATAATCGTAACGTACCCTTCGGCTGCCTTTTTATCCTTTCCCCGCGTTTCAACCACAATCCCCTTGAAATAGAGGGTCTGGCCCGGACGGTAGATCTTCCGGTCGAGGAACAGGTGGGTTTGATAAGTGGTGGTTTCCGAAGGTTTAGATGCACCGTACAGGTAAAAACGATCGTCGGTGTAGAGGGTATCGCCACCGGAACCGTAGCACTCGAAAGAGAAGTTCCGTGAGTTGCCCCCCTCCGGTGGTGATGGGATGAATACTTCCCCGTCGGCACTGGTAATGTATTCATCGAAAACAGATTCTATCCATTGCCTCTTCTGATAGCTGTATTCTCTGAACCGGGCAACAACGGTTACACCCTGCAGGGGCACACCTGTCTGGCGGTCTGTAACCAGCAGTGAGCCCCCCTGTCCGGCCTGTACGCGCTGCAAACAGGCTATACGGCTCACCTGGAACGATGCCCAGGCCAGTTCGTTGTCTTTGGTGCTGAAATCGGCATTTTTGCTGGCGAGCAGCACATACTGTCCGGTGGGTTGTGCGGGCGCCCCAAATTCGAATGAATGGGTACGGAAGTCGCCCGGATCAAGGGTGTTGGTATTCCATTGATGCACAGGTTTCAGCTTCACCAGGTCGGCAGCCATATCCTCCTGCGAATAGGAACCAATCTGTTTCAGCTGCTTCCGGCTGATCCGGATGAGGCGGTAATGCACTTCCGGTATGTTTTTAAAAGATGTGAGATACAGGATCGCCTCATCGGGCAGGCACACCTCCTGCACTTTAAGCTCAAGGTGAGGGCGCTCAATCTGTGCCAACAAAGACTTGCAATCGGCAACCCCCTCTCTTCCACGGCCATTTTCGATTGCCTCCATACAAATGTTACGGGCAGTTTTCAGGTGCCATTGGTTCTCTTTCGTAAAGTTTTCATTATCTTCAATCCCCATACTGAACCACCAAAAAGCCCCCTTGTACCTGAGCCAGGGATACAGCTGGCTTTCGCTGTATTTAACCGACAGGGATTCGAGGGAGGCCAGGTAAAGGGTGTCTTTCTCCGGAAGGTTTTCGGCCAGGCTTCGGGTATAGTCAAGCCTTTGAACAGTAATTTCAATCATCGCTTCCGGAGCCGGATCTGCCAGATGAAAGCGGGTTAACTCCTGGTAGATTCGAAGGGCATTTACTGTACGACCGAGGGTGTCGGCAGGATTCCAGTCAAGTTTCAGAAACTGCTGATTATCTGAAAGAAGGGCGGCATTATTATATTCTATGTGTGGCTCATCCGTACCATTAAAGCTATACTGATCGGTAAAAAACTCAAGCGCCCTGTGTGCCAGAAAGTCGTACAGGGTAGGCCTGTATTTACTGGATCCTGCTGCTTTTTGCAGAATGGCGTTGTAATCATTGATGGGGGTTGCCTGCAGAAGTCTTGTGGGGGTGAGTGAGCGGCGATAGAGAAGGTTGATCTCTGCAGAAAACCGGTTTGCATCCCACAGGCTGAAATCGGGTTCGTTGTAGTCTTTCAGAGGGGTGCGCTCATCGATGATCCACGACTTATTGTAGTAATAATCCCGGAATGTTTCGGCCAGCATCGACTCAAGGATCGCTCTCACCAGCGGCTCACGGGTTTTGGCAAGTTCATCCCGCAGGAGTTTCACGTTTTCGGCATCTGCATCCTCCTGAAACGTTGCCTGAATGGAGACACGGTACATGATGGCGCGGATTCTTTCACTGTGTCGGGCGGTTTTAACGGCATCGGCATAAATCAGATCCACCACTTTAAGAGCCGATTGCGGCAGCGATTTTTCCATGAAGGCATCGGCTTCTTTCCACTGTTTCTCGTAGGGGCCTGGTTTTACCGGCGTTTGGGAGTGTAAATCCTCAGGCAAAATTCCCAGCATCAGTGGGGGCAGCAATACCAGTAAAAGTCTTCTGAACCAGGTGTATCCTTTCATTTCTCTCTGTAATTTGTGATGCTCAAAGGTAGGGTTTTTGAGAATGTTGAGAATGTTGAGTATGTTGAGGTAGTTGAGTATGTTGAGGTAGTTGAGTGAGCTGAAGGGCTGAAAATGTATTACCTTTGATGATGATACTTACACCAGAAGATGGTATTGGTTCAAAATCAAGATTCATTTCAGGTATTATGAAAAGAACAATTACCACACTACTTTTTTTGATGATGGTTTGTGTTGTAGAGGGTCAGTTCTGGGCTCCGGCTGGGGCCACCTGGTATTTCAGCATAAACAACTCTATGTCTACGGGTTACATGAAGGTTGAATATGTTTCTGATACCCTTGTTCAGGGGAAGATTTGTAAAGCTCTTGAAAGGACACAATATGTTTACACCTGGCCCGGGTATTATGATACCACTACTATCGGGAAAATATTTACCTATGCAGAAGGTGGCAAAGTGTATTATTTCAGTAACAATGAGTTCTATACCCTGTACGATTTCGATGCACCACCAGGATCGACCTGGAAAGTGCATGGCCTTGGCAATCTGGATACAGGCCGGGTGCATGTTGATAGTGTTGGTACCATGGTTCTTCAGAACGATACACTTCGGTGGATAGCTGTGAGTCCGGTTTCTGGTTCCTGCATCGGCTGGTGGTCAGGCAAAATCGTTGAAAGAATCGGCAACATCAATGAATACCTGTTTCCGCAATATGTTGATTGCGTAATGGATGCCAATGAAGCAGAATCGTTCAGATGTTATTCCGACCAAACTTTCCCATTGTTTAAAATGGTGAGCGGACCTTGTGATGAAATTATTCAAGGTTTAAACGAATTGTCGCAGGAAAACACGTTACAAATCTATCCTTTACCTGCCACCCATACGATTAATGCAGACTTTCGCCACCCAACTGTCACTATTGAGTATTTCGAAATCTTTTCTCCTCAGGGAACAAAAGTGGCCTCCTACAGTTGTCAGCCACTGGAACCCATACTCGCCAACATCAGTGGTTTGAAACCAGGGGTGTATCTTATCATTTTTTATTCCTCCGATGGAAATGCCATCACAAAGAAGCTGATCAAGCAATAAATTTGAACACCGAACACTGAACAACGAAGTAAAGGAAGAAACAACGAACTTCTAACTCCTAACCTATAATAATATCACCAGGGTTAAACTACACTCATAACTCTAACTGGCACAAACCTCTCCCCCAACCCCTCTCCTGAGAGGAGAGGGGAGTTAATTCACTCATAAATCATCACTATAATAATACCACCCCTTCGGGGTTAAACACCAATTTCTAATTTCTAATTTTTAATTTCTACTATAGGTGGCTTCGACTCCGCTCAGCCACCAATAACTCCCAATTATAATAATACCACCCCTTCGGGGTTAAACACCAACTTCTAATTTCTAATTTTTAATTTCTAAGTCTTAACTGCTAACTGTATACTCCCTCTCCAGCAATTTTTTGTGCCCCTTGCGGACATTGGCGAATCAAAAAAAGATATTACCTTTGCCGGCTATTTTAGCTGGAAACAATTAACAGGGATGGTTGTCAGGGATTTTACCATACAGTTTAGCGGGTTGGCCGAAGGTGAACACAGATTCGACTTCGTGCTGGACAAGGCTTTCTTTGCCCTTTTCGGTGAAGAGCAGATCCGTGACGGACGGGTAGAAGTCGCCATTACCCTCGACCGCCAGAGCCGGATGTTGGTGTTCCATTTTGATCTGAAAGGGGTTGTAGAGGTAGTCTGCGACCGCTGCGCCGACCCCCTGATGATTGCTGTAGAAGGCTCCGAAGACCTGATTGTACAATTCGGAGAGAGCGAAGAATCTCCTGATGATGACATTGTATTCATCTCGGAAGAGGAGTTCGAGTTCGATCTGTCACAGCACCTGTTCGACTATGTGCACATGCTGCTGCCCATGCGCCTGACGCATGATGACAGTGCCGATGGCCGAACCTGCGACCCTGAAATGATTAAGCTGCTCGAGCGTTATAGTGCCGACAAACCTGCCGACACTCAATGGAAAGGGCTGGAAAAGCTGCTGGGCGATGCCCCCAACGAAAACTGAAATATCATATAATTCATTGTAAATCATAACTTTTTATGGCACATCCTAAAAGAAAAACCTCGAAGACCAGAAGAGACAAGAGGCGCACCCATTACAAGGCCGTTGTGCCCACAGTGGTGAGCTGTTCCAACTGCGGGTCGCCCGTGCTGTACCACAGGGTTTGTTCCAATTGTGGCTTTTACAAAGGTAAACCGGCCATCGAGAAAGCCGGAGCATTGTAAGCCGGTAACCAACCGACTGGCAGATGAAAATCGCTCTGGACGTGATGGGCGGTGACAACGCTCCACTGTCGCCTGTGCTTGGGGCTGTGGAGTCGCTTGGGCATTTACAGCCTGGCGACCGCATTATCCTGGTGGGCCGGAGTGATGTAATCCGTGATTGTCTGAGGCAGCAAGCTGTTGCAGACGATGTTTTTGAGATTGTGGATGCGCCCGAAGTGATCGGGCAGGACGAGCATCCTACCGTCGCCTTTTCATCCAAACGGAATGCAAGTATTCCGGTAGGCTATCACTTGATGAAACAGGGAAAAGCCGATGCTCTGGCATCTGCCGGCAACACCGGCGCCATGCTGGTGGGGGCACTTTACCTGCTCAACACCATCCCGGGCATCATCCGCCCCTGCATCCCTGCCCTCATTCCCCGGTCGAACGGAGGATTTAACCTGATTCTTGATGTGGGAAGCAACCCTGATGCGCGCCCCGATGTGCTGTACCAGTACGGCATGATCGGAGCTGCCTATGCCAGCCTTGTGCTGAAAATAGCCGAACCCAGGGTCGCCCTCCTGAATATCGGAGAGGAGGAAGAGAAGGGGAGCCTGTTGACCCAGGCAGCCTACAAGGCGATGAAGGGGACACAGGATTTCCATTTCACCGGCAACATAGAGGCAAGGGATTTGTTTGGCGATGTGGCAGATGTAATCGTTTGCGACGGTTTCACCGGGAATATCGTGCTGAAACAGATCGAAGGATTTTACAACCTGCTGATGGACAAAGAGATAAAAGACCCGTTCTTCGAAAGATACAACTACGAAAACTATGGAGGTACTCCAATACTGGGCGTTAACGGTGTGGCAATGATTGCCCATGGCATTTCGAGCCCCTCGGCTTTCCGCACCATGATCACCGAAGCCTCAACTATATACCGATCGGGTCTGATCGGTGAACTTCAGGCCCTCCTTAAACGTTTCTCAGATTAACCAACCTATTTGAATAATGGCAAAGACCAGGGCAATGATCACCGGCGTGGGCGCACACCTGCCGGATTACATCCTTACCAACGATGAACTGAGTAAAATGGTGGATACCTCCGATGAGTGGATCATGACCAGAATCGGCATCCGCGAGCGGCGTATCCTTAAAGGCCCTTTCGGCCCCTCGGAACTGGGTGCCGAAGCCATCAGAGAATTGCTGCAGAAAACCGGCACCCATCCTGATGAAATCGAAATGGTGATCTGTGCTACCGTTACCCCCGACCACCAGTTTCCGGCTACCGCCAACATCATCAGCGATAAGGCAGGTATTACCAAAGCCTTTTCCTTCGATCTCAATGCCGGGTGCTCGGGATTTCTTTTTGCCCTGGCCACCGCCACGCAGTTTATCGAAAACGGAATGGTGAAGAAGGCCATCGTAGTAGGTGCTGAAAAGATGTCGTCCATCGTGGATTACCAGGATCGCGCTACCTGTCCCATTTTTGGCGACGGTGCTGCTGCCGTTTTGCTGGAACCTACCACCGAAGAGATCGGGGTTATGGATGCCATGATGCGTGTTGACGGATCTGGCAGGGTGCACCTCCATCAGAAAGCGGGGGGCTCTGTTAAACCGGCCAGTCACGAATCGGTGGATGCCCGTGAGCATTTCATTTACCAGGAGGGGCAGCCGGTGTTCAAGGCCGCTGTTTCCAATATGGCCGATTATGCCGTGGATATGATGAAGAAACACAATATGACCTCCGACGACATTGCCTGGCTGGTACCCCATCAGGCCAATATGCGCATCATCGAAGCCACCGCCCGCCGTATGAATCTCGACCCCGCCAAGGTGATGATCAACATTGAGAAATTCGGCAACACCACAGCTGCAACGCTGCCGCTGTGCCTGTACGATTACGAGTCGAAACTGAAGAAGGGCGACAACATTATTCTGGCTACCTTCGGTGCCGGCTTTACCTGGGGAGCCATCTACCTCAAGTGGGGGTATGATGGAGCTGAGGCAGCACGAAATAATAAACCCTATTGATGTTGAGGCGTTTATTCGTTTAGATGTTTAGACGATCGACTTCTTACAA
>CAZJZF010000137.1:0-6639 GCA_964550385.1 uncultured Lentimicrobiaceae bacterium
GAAAAGCTGCGTGAAGCTCACAAAGCGAAAAACCTCGCCGGAATCGACCAGGCCATGCAGGAGCTGAACAATGCATGGCAATCAGCCAGCCAGGATCTTTACAATACTTCACAGCAACAGCAACCCGGAGAACAGCCAGGTGGTGAACCGAATGGCGGATCGCAGCAGCAAGGGGAGCAAGGTGGAAACGATGATGTAACCGATGTTGACTTTGAAGAGGTAAAGGATAAATAATCCTCAACGCGAATAATTGCGGATTTTTAGAAAAGGTTGTATCTTTGCAACCTGGTTCTCAGAATCCGGATCGGGGTGTAGCGCAGTTGGTAGCGTACTTGCATGGGGTGCAAGGGGTCGCAGGTTCAAGTCCTGCCACTCCGACCAAAAAACGGAAGGCCGGCAATTCGCCGGTCTTTTTATTTCACCACAGTTCCTGTTATGGTGAGGGTTACAGTAGGTGTTACCGGATCGGTGCAGGTAACGTTGACGGTTTTGGTAAACAGTCCTGTACTTTTTGTGTTGTACACCACTTTTATTTTGCCACTCTCACCTGGCAGAACGGGCGCCTTAGGGTAGTCTGGAACCGTACATCCACAAGAAGCTTTTACCCCTGTGATCACAAGAGGGGCATCCCCTTTGTTGGCAAAAGCAAACCAGCAGGTGCCATCGGAATTCTTTTTAATGGTTCCATAATCGTGGAGCTGACTTTCAAAAACAATGTGCGGGTCGGCCAGATTGCCGGTCATTCCCGTAAGAAGAATACTTACCATCAATACAATCAATGCTTTGAATAAAAATGTGCTGCTTTTCATCGTTGAATTATTTCTTCTTTAGCGAAAGATCCCTGGAGAGGTTCAATGCAAAGGCATAATTGGCGCCCAGCTGCACCCCATGGTAATACTGGTACACAGGCTTTTCGTACATCAGTGAAACATTCCAGATCTCGTTGATACTGACATTTATCTGAGGAGAAAGAAATAGTATCCTTCCACCGGAAGCATCTATGGTGTTCCCATTGCGGATATTCTGGTTTTTCGACTGAAACCTCGCTTGTAGTATCAGGGTCCAGTCCTTCATTTTCCCCTGCCCGAAAACAAAATGACGTGTGAAAAATGCTGATGAACTGAAAATGCTTCCAAAGACATACCCCTGTGGGTTTTCGAAATTGCGCTCATATCGGTTGACCCAGAAAAATCGTATGGCTTTAAAAGAGTTCTCTTTGATAAGATAAGACTGCAAAGTTAACCCGTATGAGGATGTTGAGGGTTGCAGGTCAACCGGCAGGGTTACACCGTCGACACTCATCAGGGTTCTGGAAAACGGAATATTGATACCGGCAGCACCTGTTATCTCAAAGCGTTGATCCTTATTCTGGTACAGGGCATATTTCAGGCTAAGCAGAGCTGTTGACAAGCCGTAGCCCGTAAGAGAGTGTTCCGACAAACGGTAGTATTGCGTTTTATTGTAGAAGTAACCCGCTTCCGCTTCCAGGCTCAGGCGTTCTTTTAGCCCATAGCCAATCAGCAATCCCTGAAAGTTGTAGTTGGCGCTGCTGAGGGTTCTGTTGTTTTCGTTATAGGGCTCATCTCCCTGAAAGTAACGGGCTGCCAGATGGTAACGGTAAGTGGTCATCACTCTGAGGCCATATTTCTCCATCACCCCCAGGTTGCCGGAGCCGCCCACCGGATTGCCCGAAGAGGCGAAGCACTGGGCTTCTGCTTCACTGCCCGTGAGGCAAAATGAAAGCAACAACAGACTGATTACAAGCCCTTTATTCAACATAAATTTTTATGGATCTGGTGATGGAAACATTCTCTGCAGATGCCTTGCAGGTGATGGTATTCTGCCCAATGGTACAGAATGAGGCAAGATACTGAACCGAATCCCCTTTCCCAAGGATGTCTCCGGCAGAGGCATCCCAGGTAAAAGTTACCCCTTTACCCTCGTATACTGCCTTAATATTCGCAATCTGCCCGATATACAAAGAGTCGTTGTCGGTAGTCAGTCCCGTGAATGAAATAAGTTCCGAATCCTTTACCGGCTCAGGATCATCTTTCTTACAGCCCCAAAAACCGGCTGCTGATATTCCGGTAAAAAGCAACATCCAACACAAGAATTCTTTCATATTATGGCTTCTCCATTTTCATCAATTAAAGTCACATATTGGCAATTCCTCTAAACAACTAAACAAATCAACAACTCAACCCTTCCTCAACTTCCTCAACCTCCTCAACTTCCTCAACCTCCTCAACCTCATTTCCAGTGTGTTTGTTAGCATCACAAAAATAGTCAATTACTTCATGCTGCATATCCCATAGAATTCATCCTCGTACATTTCCATCCATGGCCGATACTTGAGCTTATACTTCTTCTTAAGGAGTTCATTTCGTTTTCCGGGGAAATACTCCAATGCAATAGTAATTGCCAATCTATGCCGTTTTCGTTTATCCCTCGATACCCCGGGACGTTTATTAAGGTATTTTTCCATAACCAGAAAAGATTCCTCAGACCCTAACCTTGTAAGATATGCATATATTTTTAGAAAATAGGATAAGTCAGTATCATCGCCAATATTCCATGCATCAATGATCTGCAAACTTTTACATATGTTCTCAAAGTAACCAGGATTAGGGCTCATCATTGCCATCCATAAACCGTCGTCCTGGTGGTTGTTACTTATTATCCAATCATTAATGAGCTGAATATCTGTGCTAATATTGAGTCTTGAAAGAGCCAGCATTGCATTTGAAGCAATAAAGCCCTCATTTTTAACAATTTCCAACAACCGGTTCCTGTCTGACAAATGAGGCCAATAGCATCTGAGCATAACATCACGTGCAGTATCTGGAATACTGTCATCATACAAAATCACACTATCAATATAGGTTTTCTGTGGAAATTCCTTAGCCGGTATAATAGTGGAATGCTCATAGTAAGTATAATATAATAAGATCAAAAAGCTATTGAACGGTTTTGACATGGGGTGGAAATGCTGAGCAAAAACCGGCTCATTGTTATGGATATTAAGGATTAATAATCTTTCCAATTCCTGGATATCCAGATTATCGGCCATGATTGAGGCATAATAAATCGTAAAAAAGGCTGGAAATTTGTCCAGATCAATCTTCTTTAAACAAGCATTGTACTGATCTGAGAGCTGATGATAACGTATATGCTGACTGGTAAAATCTCTTTTTGTCCATATTACATGTGTTCCGGAAACCCTGCCATACATCTCAAACTGGACAACACTATCAATCAGTTCATTGGTTCTTAGCATACTAGAGGAATCGCATTCCTGGGCAATTCCATCCATTGAAAACATCAGCATCAGGAAGATGATTATCAATATTCTCAAATTCATTACCATACAATATTATGAATAAACCGTATTTATGATGCCTATGATCTAATGGCATTTTAGCAAACTTCCTTAACCCCTTTTCACTAAACACTCAAACTCGCACTGTCCCCTGTCCCCTTTTCACTGTCCCCTTTTCACTGTCCCCTTTTCACTGTCCCCTTTTCACTGTCCCCTATCCCCTATTGCCGCACCTCATCCCCCAACCCCTTCTCCTCAAGGAGAAGGGGAGTGAAAAGGCTTAATCTCCTGTGCTATAATAATGTCGCCCCGCAAGCGGGGTTCAAACTCAACCTCTTCAAAAAAAGTTGAGCGCTTCGCTGTTGAGGATGTTAAGCGCTTCGCTGTTGAGATATGGTGATCTACCAAACAACTAAACGAATCAACAACTCAACTTTCTCAACATCCTCAACCTCCTCAACATTCATTTCTAATTTCTAATTTCTAATTTATAATTAGCAATCAAGGGTTTTTCAAACACCTCAGTGATCCCCCGATGGTCTTGGTGGTGTTGTTGTACCTACCCACCATCGGATCGACATCGCTAAGGCATCTGCGCAAAGCCAGCAAGGTGTTGAAACTGTATGTGTTGGATGTATAGATATACTCAAAGGTTCCGTTGTTGTAAAATAATCCCCCGTCGTACCGAATCCCGGTGAGGTTGGCATTGAATCCTGACGTGCCTCCCGGTTTGAGCTGGGTTCCCTGGTCGGTACCGCGCCAGGTGTTCATCAGAGCAGCCACCCCGGCATCCATGCCCAGAAAGATCTCGAGGCTGAGGATCTCCTGGTCGGTAGGGACATGCCACCCTTTGGGACAAATCCCCTGAGAGCCGGGTACTGTGGTGTAATCCATCAGTTCATCCCATTGATAGAGAGCACCGTAAATATTACAGTTATTGGAATCGTTGTTGAAACAGTATTTTTCGATCACGGAATCATTCTGCATCGAGAGGGCTCCCGGCACCATCGCACCCACATTCATGTTTTTACCCATCCAGCATTGGTTTCCAATTTTCACGGTAGGGTATTTACGCCCATCGCGGTAGTCGGAGATGGTGTCGCCGCACAGGAACTTTCGCACCGCACGGGGAGGGGAAAAGAGTGGATGGCAGGTGCCGGAGGTAACTTTTGCCCGGTACCATGTAAGGGAATCGGGGGGGGAAAAGCACACTGAATCGTGATTCCATCCCGGCACATCGGTCCAGTTGGACTGATCCTGAGAAGATTGCCATTGAATCGTGCCATGGCTTATACTAGCGGCGACCAGCACTACCGAATCGCCCGTATACACTATATGCATCTGGGCATTCAGCATATACTGAATCATCCAGAGGGCAACAGGCAATATGAATTTTACACTTTTCACAGCACCAGAAATTTAAACCTAAAACTTTGATTACCCTCAACCACAAGGGTATAGACGCCAGAAACAATTCCTGCATGGGACAGGTTGATGGTGGCAAAGACAGATTCGAGGGTGGTTTCCAGGCACATCCTGCCCTGTGCAGAAAACAGGCGTATGGTAACAGGCTCTCTAAGATCGGGCCAGTGGATAATCAGAGAGCCCGAAGTAACGGGATTGGGATAAAGGAAAAATGGTACTGCTCCGGAGGCCTCATCTGCAATGCCTGCAGTAACGCTGATATTTACAGTGTCGGAATCGGAGCAGAGGTTTGAATCGGTAACTGCAAGAATATACGTACGTGATGAATCGGCCTGGAAGAGAGGATTTGGTAAACCGGGGTTATCGAGACCCTTCACCGGCGACCAAAGGTACCCGTAAGGTGCAGTACCGCCGGCGGCGGCAGGGTTCGCTCCAAGGGTTACCTGAAGGCCTGCTGCAACAACCTTATCGGGACCGGCATCCGCATGTAATTCAACGGGTTGGGTCAAAGGAAAGTGAATATAATATTGTCCGGAGGCACGATCCGGCAGGAATAACCAGGCCAGCAAAGTGAGCAGTACAAGAGGGCAGAAATGCTTCATCATCATGTTCAAAAACCATTAGGCAGCTTTAAAAAACCCTTTACAAATATATGGGTTTCCTATAAATAATTTACAAAGAATAGTTAACGGATTACTTCCACCAGCTTTTCAGCACCCCTTTACCAAATCGTATCCTTCTGTTGTAGGCAGATTCTGTTTTCCCCTGCGGAGATATTACCAGCATATTGCGGGGTTTAAGCAAAAGAGCCAATGAACAACGAAATTATGGCGGGGTGTTATCATAAGGTCAGGTTATAAACAGCACCAGATTGAGAAAGGCGAGGAACACTGCCTGCACCACCAATGTAAATATAGCTATCCTGTTCTGAAGTTGCACTTTCAGAGATCGGAAAAGGAGAAGGAACAACAAAGAAATGACAAACCATGCAATATAATTCCGGTAAGGAACGGAGGTACCGTTCCATTCCCACATTTTCCAGGCGATGGCCACCGGCTCAAGCAAAACATCGTAGGCGGTCATCATAGCAGCGCCCAGGGATAGTCCAATGGCGGCAGGCAATTTCACTTTTTGCAGTAGCAGATGTATGGTATAAATCAGCATCAGCCAGTTGACGCCAATAAGCCAGGGGGTATCGAGCCAGCGGGGACCCATGGAAACCCCGTACTTATAATGTCCGAAGACGATTCCGGTTTGCACTCCCAGCAACTCCACCAGGAAACCACAGGCATATACCCCCAATGCTGCTGCCAGGAACCTGAAGTTCCAGGGTTGATGGAAAAGAAGGATTACTGTAAAGGTTATCATCACACTTAACCCCATCAGAAGTTCAAAAAAAGGGCGGGTCAACGGAAACACCATTCCAGCAAATCCAATAATATAATACCAGATGATAAAGCCCTTCATCCTTTTCTCATCCTGAAGTCTGGTCAGGAGCTTATTCATAAGCCTTCTGTTTTCTTGTTTTTGTTATATTTTTCCACCCGTCTGGGAAGCCTGCTCAAATACCTCAACCTGATACCCTGCCACTGCAAGTCGTATGGCACAGGCCAATCCCCCTATACCCGCTCCGATGATTGCAACACGACCCGTTTCCATAGGGTAAATATACAACAAGCCTTGAAACCCCTAATATTTTTTTTCTATTTTTGGAGAGCAAACAACACAAATGAAAGTACTCATCACAGGTACCGGTCTGGGGGGGCTTACTACAGCACTCCGACTCGCACGACGCGGGTACGAAGTGGTTATGGTTGAAAAATTTCATCAGGCCGGTGGCCGGCTCAACCAGCTGAAGAAAGATGGGTTTACCTTTGATATGGCTCCCTCATTTT
>CAZJZF010000138.1:0-6624 GCA_964550385.1 uncultured Lentimicrobiaceae bacterium
TTTGACATTGTTAAGCCAAAAGTAAAACAGTCAACTATTTTTACCAAATTTTAATGTCAATAAATAATGAGTCTAAATAATAATAATACACATTCATATTCAATTACATATATCGATTTTCGCATATGCATTTTCCACAGAACACCTAAATAATCGGAGACCACGTCGAAGACCACGCAACAGGCGTGGCCGAAGGCGTGGCTTGATCCCGGAACACAGTGCCTTCGACTCTGCTCAGGCACCGCGTGCAACCTTTGAACATCTTGAACGCTTGAATATTGAACGTTGAACCGCATACCCAAGTTTAGCCCCTTGGATTTCTCTACCAACCCCCCTATTCCCTCCACCAACCCGGTTTATCTCCACATTCAGGCCAAGTATCGCCAGGTTGGCAGAGTTGGTATATTTCATTTGCATACCGGAACCAGGTACTCCAATTTTGGGCAAAATTCATATTCACCCAAAACCAACGAACTATGAAAAAGCTCATCCTGATCCTCGCACTTATAGTTCCGGGTATCCTGTCGGCACAAACTACCTGGATTAAAAGAAGGCATATCCCGCAGGATAAGCCGGCAACCACCAACAGCACCCTTAAGGTTATGAAGCCTGCAACCGGTGCTGATGACCTCACGCTAACGGCAAAATCCACCTGGATTAAAAGAAGATACATCCCGCAGATTAAGCCACCAACCTCCAACAGTACCCTTAAGGTTATGCAGAATACTTCAGACCCCACTGAATTTCACCGGCTTATTACAAAACCCCAACTGGCACTGAAGCAGGTAAACCCCTATCCATGGAATGATCTGGTAACACCCTCTATTCCAAAACAATGCCTTGATTCGGTGATCAATGAATCCTACAACAATACCAATCAATGCTGGCATAATGAGTATAAAAAATTGTACACCTATGATGTCAGTGGTAATGTTACCAGCTATACCACCCATGGTATGGATGACCAGCTTGGATGCTGGGTTCCTTCCGAGATGACTACCTATCAGTACGACAATCATAACAATCCAACTTTTATTATTAAAAAGGTATGGGATCCCCTTGCCAAAAAATGGGTAAGCCAGCTCAGGGAAGATATCACCTACAACAACCAGGATCAGGTAACAGAACACCTCTATCACGAATGGAGTGCCTCCGTGAATGGCTGGATTGCCTCCATCAGGAATGAGACCGGGTATGACGCAAATGGCAATATCAACCTATATCTGCTGGAAATATGGGATGTTAACCTGCATGAGTGGATTCCGGATTTCAAAGAGACCTGGCAATACAACAATGCCAACAATCCGGTCGACTACCACCTGTATCTGTGGGATAAGGTTCAGCATCAGTGGGTACTCAACAGCGTTGGAGGCTATACCTACGATCTCTCGGGTTATCTGATCACGTACACTTTCTCTTCCAGTGATCCGCAAACCACCCTCCTTTCAAACGAATTCCGTCATGAATATCAGTATGATCCTTACGGCCATCTGGCAGAGGATGTCTTCTCGGTTTGGGAACCCGGCAGTCAGCAATGGGATCCGGAGTCGAAGGATGAATTCGTGCACCATCCTAACGGGAAATTGATGCAGGCCAATTATCTCCTTTGGGATGATTCGCTGCAGTGGGTGAATTCATGGAAAGAGGAATTCCTCTACACTCCCGCCTGGAAACTGGCTGTTTATACCTACTTCGAATGGCAGGGAAATCCCGGGCAATGGGTGCTTTATGAAAGAAGGGACATGCAGTCTGACAATAAAGGAAATCTTCTGCTGATGGAACTCAAAAGCCTGGCAACCGTTGGGCCTCATACACTTGAGAACAACTGCCAGCAGGTATATACTTATGATTACACCTATTCCCTGAACAATCTTGTATATCCCACGTGGTTCATGGATGAAACGGTACCGTTTTTCAACATGCTTACCGGACGCACCTGGTATTGCTGGAATAAAACCCAGCAGGCCTGGAATTATGGCGCCAGAGAGAGCATGTATTATTCGCAAAACAAACCCAACGGAATTCCTGACGCAAAGAATGCCGTGAATATTCGTGTATGGCCCAATCCTTCAGCAAGTGAAGTACATTTCGACCTGGATGCCCTGCAGCAACCAGCCACCGTTGAACTGATGACCATAACCGGTGAACTGGTATTATCTCAGGATCTCTCATCAGGCAACACAGTTAATGTCAGTCATTTGCCATCCGGCACCTACCTGTATACCCTGCATTACCCGGAGGGTTCGGCCAAAGGAAAACTGATGGTACAGCAGAACTAATCCCCGAACCCGATTTCTATGAAACCCTTCATCGCTCTTTTGGCAATAGCATATTTCATCTCGTTATCATTCCAATCCCTGGCCAGGGAAGGGGATTCCAGGGAGCCGGAGACCTCCGCCTCCCTGGATGGCCGGGTGATAGACTCCCGGTCCGGTGCAGGATTGGGTTATGCCAGTGTGGTTCTTTTCAGCAACGATACTGCCATGGTAGCTGGCACTATTACAGAAGAAAGGGGAACCTTCAGACTCGAAGACCTGAAACCCGGAAAATACTTTCTGGAAATACGCTATACCGGATATAAGGCCTTTACAATCAGTGATATAGTTCTGGAAACCGGCAAAATGCGAAAAAGCTTAGGGGAAATTGCCCTACATCCTGAACTCAAGGTGCTGGAAGCGATTCAGGTAAGTGAAAATGTAAGCAGTGTAACCTATCATCCTGATAAACAAGTTATCAATGCATCTCAGGTGCCGGATGGAGGTGCCGGAACAGCTGCATCACTTCTGCAGAACAGCCCTTCGGTTACCGTAACCAACGACAATCAGGTATACCTGAGGGGTAGCAGCAGTTTCTTGCTGCTGATTGATGGAAAAATTGTAATGGTGCCCGCCTCGGATGTCCTCCAGCAGATCCCTTCATCACAGGTGGACAGGATCGAAATCATTACCAGCCCATCGGCAAAACATGATGCAGAAGGGGCTGCCGGAATCATCCATGTGATCCTGAAAAAAACCGGTGTTGCACACACATCGGGCATGGTGAACCTCAGGGTGGCGTCGTACGATAAGTACAACCTGGATGGAGGCTTCCGCCTGAAGCGAAAAAAAATGAGCTGGGATCTCAATGCAGGCTGGTACAACCACAAAGGGTATCCTATCAGCACCACCGAAAGAAATTTTCAGGAAGGAACCAACACCCGCAAAATTCTGGGGGATGGAAGAATATACAGGATCCGCGATGGCGCATTTCTGCGCTCATCGCTCGGATGGGATCCCTCCCCCACCGCCAGCTTTAACCTTTGGGGCGACCTTTCGTGGTTTGGCTTTTCACGAAATACCAAAACCTTGTACGAAGACCGGATGACTTCCGATTCCTCTTTGTTTCTTCTCAGCAAAGATCAATTTGTATTAAATGGCCTCATCGGAAATTACGGACTTGTTTACCGTAAAACACTCGACACCTCCGAGCACTATATCGAAGCCAGGATCTTTCAAAACCATTGGTGGGGCATGAACGATAATTATCTGCACCGTTTTAGCAGCGATGCAGGTTCAGCAGAGATTGCGAAAATCTCCTCGCGAAGCTATGAAGAGGATAACATCCAGGGAGATTTGCAAACCCAGGTCGATTACGTTAAACAATGGCCGAAAATCAGGTTCGAAACCGGATTGATGGTCACCTGCAGACCCACTACCTGCGACTATGAAACCCGCCTCTTCGATGCTGCTACGGGTATCTGGACTACCGATACCCTTACCACCGGAAGACATACCTTCGACCAAACCAAATATGCAGGCTATGGCCTGCTGAAGGGGGATATTTATGGGGTTTCAATTCAGGGAGGATTACGGGCAGAGCACTACATCCGGGATTTCACCCTGCCAGGGACTGATTATGTAAATCATTTTGAGGAAACCTACTGGTTCCCTTCGTTGCACCTGAGCTACGAATTGCCGCGCAAAGGACAGCTTCAGGCCGCCTTCAACCGCCGGATCAGCTATCCCAACGACTGGTCTCTCACACCCAATCCGTTCTTTTCCGATGGATACACCTACCAGATCGGCAACCCGGAATTGCATCCAGAACTGATTACCAATGCTGAAGTATCCTGGCAGCAATATATTGGCAAACAGGTTATTACGTCTACATTATATCACCGCCGGCACGACGGCCAGATCGTGAGAACGGTTGACCTTTCAAAACCACCCGTGATGTGGATGGGATTTGCCAACCTTGGATACGGATCCTTCACCGGCCTTGAAGTAAACACCAATTTACGGTTGCCGGCAAATTTCTCTTTCAACACTTCGGTAAACCTGTACCGGCAGAAAATCGTGACACAGATCGATACCCCCGCCACACCAATACTAACCAACACGTGGCAAATCAGAGCTATGCTAAACTATACCATCCGGAAAGCCACCAAACTTCAGGCATCGCTGCAATATTTCGGGCCGGAACAGGAGGGTACATCAGAAAGACTGGCCATGTACAGCATCAACCTGAGCGCACGGCACGAATTTCCAGGCAAAAAATTCTCTGCATCCCTTCAGATTTCAGACATCCTCCATACCATGGTGTACCGTTTTAATTACCAGTCGGAGCAAGGCTCCTCTGTGGTTACCTGGAGCCCCGAATATCCCTCCATTGCTTTGGCGCTCACCTATGTATTCAATGAATACCGGCAACAACCCCTTCCCTCCCCGGGACAGGACAGCAACCAGCAGTTTCCCTTGTAATTGTTGCTTTACTTTTCCTGATAAATAAACCATAATCATCATTAAATTTACCGGCTATGAAACCTATCTTTGCCTTTTTTCTCATTGTCTTTGTCTCAATCTCCACAATGGCTCAAAACAACAAACTTACGCATGGCTTCCGGCTTGTCGAAAAGAAATTCATCAAAGAAGTTAATGCCGATTGCTATTTCTTTGAACACGAAAAAAGCGGTGCCAGGTTGCTGAAAATCGCAGCCCCCGATCCCAATAAAACCTTTTGTGTGGCTTTTCATACCATCCCCGAATCGGATGCCGGCACTCCCCACATCATGGAACATT
Organism: uncultured Lentimicrobiaceae bacterium; assembly: GCA_964550385.1. GTDB lineage: Bacteria > Bacteroidota > Bacteroidia > Bacteroidales > SKPS01 > SKPS01. The sequence goes on from CAZJZF010000138.1 coordinate 5,058, forward strand.
GTGTCCTGAACGGGTCTGAAAATTTCCCGGTGAAAAGTCCCTTCGACATCATCCTGAAAAGCTCCCTGAAGACTTTCGTGAACGCCTTCACCGGCAAGGATCTGACCTATTATCCGATCGCCAGCATGAATGAGAAGGACTACTTCAACCTGATGCATATTTACCTGGATGCTGTTTTTAAACCCTTGATTTACAAAGACGAAAGAATTTTCAAACAGGAAGGGTGGCACTACGAACTCAATGATGCCGATGATCCCGTTGTTTACCGTGGCATTGTTTACGGAGAGATGAAAGGTGCTTACAGCAACCCATCCCGCTATGTAAACTACCATATGTACCGGAATCTGTTTCCCAACACTGGATACGGTTATGAGTCGGGGGGATTTCCGAATGCTATACCAACCCTTACCTGGGAAGAGTTTAAAAACTACCACGCAAAATATTATCATCCCGGCAACAGCTGTATCGTTCTCTATGGTGATGCCGATCTGAACAAGGAACTTGCCTTCATCAACGAAAAATATCTGGCGGGGTATTCCAGAAGCGATAAACCGGTTGCTGTTGGCATACAAGCCCCTTTTTCAGAAATGAAACGGGTAAAAGAGTATTATCCGGTGATGGAAGGTGCTGAAACAGAAAAACAAACCTACCTCTCCCTTTCCTTCGTGTTCGGAGAAGGCAAAGACCAGCTTACGGCAGACGGAATGTCACTTCTGGCCAGACTGCTCATCTCGGGAGAGTCGGCTCCCGTGCGGCTTGCCCTCCAGAAAGCAGGGATCGGCTCCGATGTAAGCGCAGGTGTTGCATCCTACAAGCAGAACATCCTGCAGATCATGGTACGAAATGCTGAAGCAAGTCAGGCAGAAGCATTTTATAAAATCGTGATGGATTGCCTGAGCGAAGCAGCAGAGCAGGGAATTGAAACCGGCAAAATGGAAGGGTTCATCAACCGGTATGAATTTTCGCTGCGCGAAGACAACGACGCCCAGAAAGGACTGACCTACATCCAGGAAGTGCTCCCCATGTTTATTTACGACAACAATCCCATCGCCGGGCTCACCTGGGAAGAGAAGATCGGGAAGCTTAAAGAGGGGCTTAAGACAGGTTGGTACAGCGGATTACTGAAAAAGTACCTGCTCAGCAATCCCCATACCCTGCTCCTTTCCGTGGAACCTGAACCGGGGCTCGACACAAAACTGAACAAAGCTACAGAAGAAATTCTTGCGCAATACCGCGAAAATCTGTCGCCTGAAGCAACCAGAGAGCTGATCCGCGAAACCCATGAACTGATCGCCTACCAGAATCGTGAGGACGACCCGGCAGCCAAAGCTACCCTACCCACCCTGTCAAGGGCCGACATCAACCCGAAAGCCGCCTGGCACGAGGCAGGTATAAAGAAAGAGGATGGAACACAGGTACTTCATTATGAAACATTTACCAATAAGGTTTTATACACCAACCTCTATTTCGACCTCAGGGTTTTACCAACTGAAGACCTCCCGTATGCCTCACTGCTGTCGGAGTTGCTCTCCTCCCTGAATACCACCCATTACTCTTATGCACTGCT
>CAZJZF010000139.1:0-6610 GCA_964550385.1 uncultured Lentimicrobiaceae bacterium
CCGAGCTTCGCGGATTCAGCGAAGAGCTGGTGCGCGAAGCCATACAATACGAGCTGAACCGGGGTGGACAGGTATTCTACCTGCACAACCGCATCCAGAATATCAACGACATTGCCGCCATGGTAGAGCGGATTGTGCCGGGGGTGAGCGTGGCGGTGGGGCACGGACAGATGGACGGCGACAAGCTGGAGAAGGTGATGATGGACTTCATCGAAGGGAACTACGATGTGCTGGTCTCCACCAGCATCATCGAGTCGGGGCTCGACATCCCCAATGCCAACACCATCATCATCAGCGATGCCCACATGTACGGCCTCAGCGACCTGCACCAGCTCCGCGGACGGGTTGGCCGTTCGAACAAGAAGGCTTTCTGTTACCTCATTACTCCGCCCCTTACCGTGGTTACTCCCGAAGCCCGGAAACGGCTCAAAGCCATCGAGGAGTTTTCGGAACTGGGCAGCGGGTTTAACATTGCCATGCGCGACCTCGACATCCGCGGGGCCGGCAACATTCTGGGTGCAGAGCAGAGCGGTTTCATTGCCGACATTGGCTACGAAATGTACCAGAAGATCCTGAAGGAGGCGATGCAGGAGCTGCGGATGGCCGAATTCCCCGAGCTGGCCGATCACAGTCCCGAAAAGCGCTGGAAGCCCGGCAAGGAGTGCCAGATCGAAACCGACCTGGAGATCCTGCTGCCCCCCGATTATGTGGAAGCTTCGGGCGAACGGCTGTTGCTGTACCGCGAGCTGGATGATTTGGACGACGAAGCAGCGCTGAAGGCCTTTTCCGATCGCCTTAACGATCGTTTCGGGCCGCTGCCGGCCGAAGCCGAAGCACTGTTGCATACCATCCGACTCAGGTGGCTGGCAGCTTCACTGGGCTTTGAGAAGATCGTGCTGAAAAACAACCGGCTCAACGGCCAGTTTCCTGAAAACCAGATGCATCCCTTCTATCAGAGCGAAGGGTTCGGGAATATCCTGGAGTTTGTAAAGAACCACCCCCGGCGCTGTCTGCTCAAAGAGCACAACGGAAAACTGAACCTCATTTTCCCCGAGGTTTCCAGAGTGCAGCAGGCGCTGGATGTGCTGGGGAGAATCGTTGAGAAGGTTTAGAAAGTTGAGGTAGTTGAGAACGTTGAGAATATCTTATTCCGGTACCTCGAGCCTGAACCCTACCCCATGTACATTGGTGATCGCGATGGAGGGATCTCCTTTGAGGTGTTTGCGCAGTTTGGTGATGAAAACATCCATGCTGCGGCCGATGAAGTAGTCGTCGGTACCCCAGATGGCCTTAAGGGTAAACTCGCGGGTAAGGAGCTGATTTTTATGGCGTGCCAGCAGAAGCAGCAGGTCGGCCTCCTTACGGGTAAGGGTTGCTGTATCGGATCCCTGCTTCAGGGTAAGGTTGCTATGGTCGAATGAAAAGGTGCCAATCTGCAGCACATCACCGGGTTGCCACGGCATTGAACGGCTGTTTCGCTGGCACCGGCGCAGGATTGCTTCGATACGCAGCTGCAGCTCTTCGGTGCTGAAGGGTTTTGTGATATAATCGTCGCATCCCGATTTAAACCCTTTGATGCGATCTTCCGGAAGTGATTTTGCCGTCAGGAAGATGACCGGGATCATAGGATTTTTGGCGCGGATTTCTGCCGACAAGGTAAAACCATCCATCCTGGGCATCATCACATCCAGCACACAGATATCCACCTGGTCGCTGAATTTGGCCAGAGCAGCCTGTCCATCACTACACAGCAACACTCTGTATCCAACAATCTGAAGAAAATCCCTCAGTAAAATGCCAAGATTGGGGTCATCCTCGGCCAGCAGAATCGTGGTTGCCTGGGGGTGGTTCATAGGTTTGCGTTTTACATTTAACAAACAGAGCGCTAAATAGTTCTCAGAGGATGGGCTGGTATGGCAGAAAAACTGTAAAACAGCTGCCTTCTCCAAGGGTGCTTTTTACCCGGATGGTTCCTGAATGCCTCTCAATAACCCGCTTCACATAATACAATCCGATTCCTGTTCCCGGGGTTCGGTAAAGGTTTCCGGCCGGAACACGGTACAATCGGTCAAAAATTCTCTCGTGCTGATCGGGGTGGATGCCGATACCCCGATCGATAAATGAAATTTCAACTCCTGACGAAGTTGTCTTTACCAATATTTTAACTATTGGCGGTCCTTCAGAGTATTTGATGCTGTTTTCAATAAGGTTATTGAAAACATTGGCAAGGTGCATTTGATCGGCTAGCACAGGTCTTTCACAATACCCTTCCAGCGTAATACTTCCGCCGGATTCCCGCAAAATAAGCCGGGTGGTTTCGATGGAGCGATCAAGCAAGACGTTCAAATCCAAATGTTTCATAGTAAATCGGTGGTCCTCTTCTTCGAGTAGCGAAGCTGCCATGATCTGATCCATCTGGTGCTGAATCCGTTTGTTTTCTTCAAAGATGATGGCAGCATACTTCTCAAGCTGATTCTCGGGCATACTTTTCCGGTGCTGCATAATCATTTCAGCGGCAATAGAAATTGTAGCCAGCGGAGTTTTAAATTCGTGGGTGATGTTGTTGATGAAATCGCGCTGCACATTGCTGATTTTTTTCTGCATCCGCAGATGGGATACTGAAATGAAATACCCGGCAATGATGCCGATAAACAGAAGCAATGAAACCAATAGCAGCCAGGAATTCTGCCCTTGCAATGTAAGTATGCTTTCATCGGGGAACCACACCACAATACTGTAACGATCTGACAGAAGGATGCTGCGAAGATTCCTCCGGTAAGGGCTGCCCAGCAAAAGGTTCGTTCTCTCTTCGGAAGCAGAAGAGAGCGTTAACTTGCCTGTTAAGTGATCTATGATCCCGTATTCGTACTCGGAATGGAGCTTGTAGTGACTGAATTCATTAGTCATCAATGCATAAAGAACCTTTTTGCAGAACAGCGAATCTGGCAGAAATGTCCTGTCGGTGTGAATACGGTTACCCAGATTTTGGGCAAAGTCATGAAAAACCATATCGTTGCCTTGCTGCACGATGCTTCTCAGAGCAGAAGCATTCATTTGCCTGAAGGTCTCCTCGGCTGCCTTAAATGCCCCACGCACCCAAAAAAACTGGGTAACAAGGAACCCTGCCATGGAGATGGTAAAAAGTGCCATAACTGTATTAATCTGTCTTTTTGTCATTGATATTCTGTGGTTTATAAAATTTCAATCATCTAAAGGCTGAATATTTTGGTTTAAGCATTCTAAAGTATTATTTTTGTCTTTCTGAAATGAAAACATTCCTTATTTAGAACTAATCTTAATTAACACACCGTTAACACACTTTAAAAATCCTTAACAGTTCAGGGTTTCATGTTGATTTACTTTTGTATTGTGAACAAAACGACCGGAAACCGGTTTAACAGAACAAAAAACAGAAAAACAGAAAACCCATGAAAAAAGCAATTTCAGTAGTATTGATCTGCCTGATGATAGCGGCCGTAAGCGTATATGCGGGAAATGCATCCAAGGCAAATTCATTGAAAAGCAAGGCAGGAGTAGAAAATCCTGACAAGGATCCCAAAGCAAAGGAATCTAAGGACAAATCCTGCTGCAAGGATGACAAATCTGCCTGCAAAGAAGGTAAAGCAGGTTGTTCCGACAAGAAGGATGGCAAATCATGTTGCTCCGATAAGAAGGATGGCAAGGCATGCTGTACAGATAAGAAGGATGGACAATCGGGATGCTCAGACAAGAAAGAAGGCAAGAGTTGCGGCAGCAAGACTGAAACCGGTTCAGCATCCGGTGCTGCAGGTGACGGAAGTGCATCGGCAGAAAAAAGCAACTGTTCGAGAACCAAGTGTATGTAAGAGATAATGATTCATTTTCATCGTGTGTGGGAACCCGCAGGGATGCGGGTTTTTTTGTGCCTTCTCATTTCGTGCCTATAAAAACACAAGCGGGAAGCGCTTCTGTTCGAATAGCTTCCCGCCACACCTCCCTCAGGCCATAGCCTTTGGGTGTCATCAGGTTACCGTTATTCCGGCTGATCCTTCCCTGACGCAAGCGCCCTGGTTTGGGATCCGGCACTGCCGGCACCCTTTCGGGTTTTCCCGGCTTGCCCGGCTGTTGCCAGCCCCGGTGGCCCTTCTCCCGTAGGAGGGTGCTACCGGCTTGTTTAGCAGGGATTGCGGCTAACCGCTCTCCTCTAAACCTTCTCCCCGGATCAGACTCCTTAACGGCTATACCGAAAAGGGGGGTCTTTCTATGGTGCCGCCTACGCGCCACCTGAACAGGCTTGGGTAAGCTCCGCAACTTTTGATCGGCCTTCCGGCTTTTTCTCCTGCTGCCTCGGACTTTGTTCCGGATTGCTCCTTCACTCAGCCCCTGTACCCGGGGTTCGCCTTTTATCGCTCACCTGACGCAACAAAGATAACCCCGTAGAAACCCCTTGTCAATAGCCTGGCGCCACTATTGATGCACAAAGTGCCAACACGGGTTATTAACAATTGTTCATAACTTCAGTCCTGCAATCGACTCACCCTTTCAACACCATCAACGCGCAATAGCTTTTTTATTATCCATCCAACATGAGCCTGATCCTTGGCTATCAGTCTTATAATCCCTTTGAAACGCCTCTCCTCGGCATCAAAGGTAGCCGATCGGGTCATCACCTTCAGGTCTCCCGACAGCACACCAGTGATGTCGCGAATGATTCCAAGCCTGTCGCGACCTGAAACCGAAAGTGCCACATTCACCCCTCTGCTATCCTGGCCCTGTGTCCAACGGCTTGGAATGATCCGGTAAGGATATCTTGTTTTCATCTCGGTGGCATTGGGGCAGTTGTTCCGGTGAATTCTGATTCCCTTTCCCACTGTCACGAACCCGAAAATATCATCTCCATACACCGGATTGCAGCATTTTGCCAGCTGATAATCGCGGGTTGTCATTTCATTGTTGATCAGCAGTACCTCCTCCCCTGAGGCAAGCCACTGTCTTCCTTCAAAGCCTGCAGGTTTTTCCTTTCGATCTTCCTCTGCATAACCCGTTTCAATTTTTGCCAATGCTTCACGTATGCGGGCAGTAGAGATTTTCTCTTCGGCAATCATTCGGTACAACACAGCAACATCTTTTACTTTGAATTGCTGCAACAGCAGGGTGATGCTTTCGTCAAGAGTGCCTGCTTTCCATTGTTTGAGTTTTCGTTCCAGTATTTCTTTCCCCTGAAGTATGCCTGCATCTTCCCGTTCCTGAAGGGTTTTCCGGATCCGGTTGCGGGCTTTGGATGAGACCACGATTTTCAGCCAGTCGTCGGATACATTCGGGGTTTTTGCCGTGAGTACCTCAACGCGGTCGCCATTGAAGAGTACCTGCCGAATGGGCATCATTTTCCCGTTTACGATGGCGCCTTTGCAGCGGAGTCCTACATCAGAATGCACTTCAAATGCAAAATCGAGTACCGTAGCTCCTTCCTTTAACCTTATCAGGTCACCCCCGGGAGTTATTGTAAAGATTTCATCAGTTATTGGGTTTGCCTTTTCTCTGTTAGCGGTCTCTCCGCCAGTTTCCAACAGCTTCCGGGCCCTATCGAGCCAACCCCCGGATTCTTTTTTTGCACCCTCTTTATAGCGCCAGTGGGCTGCAGGACCTTCTTCCGCAAGCCGATCCATCCTGCGACTGCGTATCTGTACTTCAACCCATTTGCCTCCCGGGCCTTGTACCGTAGTATGCAGTGACTCATATCCACTCGGTCGTGGTACCGACACCCAATCGCGCAGCCTGTCCGGATCTGGTGGATATACATCGGTTACCAAAGAATAGATCTCCCAGCATCTGCGCTTCTCGTCAATTCCATCATCAATGCTGATAATCCTGATGGCGAACACATCGAAAACTTCATCCACACCAGATTGCTGCGCCTTCATTTTTCTCCAAACTGAAGAGACCGATTTGATCCGGGAACGGATCTCGGTATTAAACCCTCTGGCAGACAACATTTGCTTCAGAGGAGAGATAAAGTTCTCGATGTAACGGTATCGTTCAGGTTCAGACTCTGCCAGATCACGTATGATGCGGTGATAGATGGCGGGGTTTTGCTGCTGCATCACAAAATCTTCCATCTCCGACTTAATGCGATACAGACCAAGGCGGTGGGTAAGAGGGAGATACAGGTGCTCAAGATCAGCAAGAAGCGAAGACTTGTGGGTACTATCCAGATCTTCGAAATTCCTGAGCTGCCATATTCTGTATCCCAATACTGCCAGCAAAGCCTGCATGTCTCCTGCCAGCAGAAGCAGAAGTTTCATGAAGTTTTCGCTTTGGAGGTTAGCCCGTCTGGTATTCAGCGATTCCACAGCCCTGATTCCCCCAAGCAAGCCGAGAATAGTTCTGTCGTTTATTTTCAACTCCTTCTCCACTTCTCCTGGCATAAGAAAAAGCATCAGCGCTGCTGCACCCTGCAGGGTTAACCCTGCTTCGAGCATAGCTGTATGCACTGCGGCAAAAAATGCAGGAATTTTTTCTTCGTTACCGGAAGAGGTTAAGCGATCGGCAACCCGATCCGGAAAAGCCTGGATCGGGGGTTCACCAGCGGAAAAGAGTGCTCTAACCTGATCCGCAATTTCTGAAATGCTCA
>CAZJZF010000140.1:0-6609 GCA_964550385.1 uncultured Lentimicrobiaceae bacterium
TTTGGAGGATAAAGATAATACACAATGAAATGTTTCCGACATTCAACATGAAAATATCGTGAAAACTGCAATTATAATAGATAAAGAAGTTAATGAAAAAAGATTCTATATGTATTGTATATCAAATAAATACAATGAATACATTAAGAATATATTTCAATCAAGATTCGAAAAAAATGCGTATAAATACGCAGTGATTTGCACACCTAAACTGGGTTGATTTCTGAACTGGACCCTAAGCGGCGTCGAAGTGAAGCCGGAAGGGAAGCCGAAGCATCCGCGTTCTATTTTGGCCACGGATTCACGGATTTAATGTTGGATGAATGCATAGGTCTTGCTTGAAAAGGGCAAAGGAAGCGAAGTTCCTGAAGCATAACAACCCTCAGATTCAAGTATCAATCCGGAATAAGCAGACAAATGATGTTTAACATTACCATAAAACGGTCAACGTTATTTAGGCATTGACAAACCTCAATCCCCCAACCTCCAACCCCCAACCTCAAACTTCAAACCCCCAGCTTCAAACACTTTTGTGGTTATAAAATCAGTGAAAATCTGTAGAATCCGTAAGATCAGTGTGCTATTTTTCAAGCTCCCGCAGATCAAGCTAATTTCCGCAGATCTTTTACTTTTTTTATCGCGCAGAGTTCGCAGAGAACCGCAGAGAACGCAGGAGAATGGGCACATAAATCAATCCTATGTTTCTATGATTCCTATGATCCTTTTGTGGTAAAAAATCAGTATAGATCAAAAAAAATCTTGATAATCAGCGTGCTATTTTTTTGCCACTAATTCCAAGGCCCAAGTAAATTAGGCAAAACACTATTGCTAACTTTGTTTCATAGCTGTGGTGTGATCTATCGTGCAAATGGTGCGTATAGCCCCTCACTAATTCTGGTCAGGATGTAAAAAGAGCTGCCCTTGCACGCAGCCCTTGAAAAACACATTGGTGAGTCCAAATTGGACATCCCGTATGGAATAATAATACAGAGCAAAGTTACATTCTCGAACAGCTAAAACAACTAAAAAAATGAATTATGAAAGAGAAAGTAGCGATGAATGTGGTCCATCCCAATGCAGCTGGGATAGACGTTGGCTCAAGGAGTCATTTTGTAAGCATTGGACAACAACCAAATGATGTCCGGGAATTTGGAGTCTACAGTTCAGATCATCAAGCAATGATTAAGTGGCTGAAGGATTCGGGAGTTACAACAGTAGCCATGGAAAGCACAGGAAATTATTGGCAGACATTATTTTCGGCGCTACAACAGGCAGGATTTGAAGTGATGCTGGTAAATGGCAGGCAGATCAAAAATGTGAAAGGCAAGACAGATGTAAAGGATTGCCAATGGATACAGAGGCTACACAGTTTAGGTTTGTTGAGTGGAAGTTTTTTGCCATCACCAGAGGTTGAGCAACTTAGGAACTATGAGCGACACCGTAGTTGGCTTGTAGAGGAATGTGCCAAAATGAGCAATAAGATGCAGAAGGTATTGCGCTTAATGAACATCCGGTTAGATGTTGCATTGAGCGACATTACAGGAAAAAGTGGAATGGCAATAATAAAAGCCATACTAGAAGGGGAACGCTCAGGTGACAAATTGCTTTTATTGGTTGATGGACGTGTAAAAAAGCCTAAGGAGGAGATAGCAAAAGCGCTTCAAGGGCAATGGGACAAAGGCTTTTTGTTTGAACTCAAGAACTGCTACGAATTATACCATGATATTCAGGCCCGCATTGCATCGTGTGACAGGGAAGAAGAGGAGCTGCTAAAACAGTTTGAATCTCGAAATAAAGACGGTAATGTGGACAATTCGAAACTGACGTTAAAGCCAAAGCGATTGAAGAATCAGCACACTTTCAATGTGGCAACCTATTGCCAGCAATATACTGGTGTTGACCTCTTTGCGATAAACGGGGTAAAGCATCAGACTGTTATGACCTTTATTTCTGAAGTAGGAATGGACATATTCAAATTTCGATCATCAAAGGCCTTTGTTAGTTGGTTGAGGCTTTCACCAAATAATAAGATCAGTGGAGGCAAGACTCTAAGCAGCAGAACACCAAAAGGGAAAAACAAACTGGCCATAGCACTAAGAAATGCAGCTAATTCTGTTGGATCGATGAAAGAAGGGTCTTTAAAGAGATTCTTTGACAGGATAGCTTACAAGAAAGGAAGAGCAGCAGCTGTAACGGCAACAGCTCGCAAGCTTGCGGTAATAATCTGGAATATGGTAATCCACCAAACGCCATATAAGCCAATAGATGAGAATCAATATAATGAACGAATACGGAACGCAATCATCCAAAACATCAAAAAGAAGATGAACCGAATGAATCTGAATATCAACGACCTAATGACTCCGCAAGAAATTAGTTAGATGGAATGCAGGAATGTTTAGATGTTTATGCGTTTAGGTGTTTAGTCGTTAGTCGTCAGTCAATAGTCGACAGTCGTCATAAAAATCCGTTAAATCACTCATAACTTATAACTTATAACTTTTTTCTGTCCCCTCAGCACTGTCCCCTTTCTACTGCCACTTATAACTCACTCCCAGGCTAAAGGTGGTTCCTGGCTTGTATTGCTGCATCACCTGGTCGGCTTCTGTGTCGAATTTGCCGTCGCGGTTGGCATCCTGTATCAGCACATTGGCCTGGTTGAGGATATCCCCAACGCCCACTTTGAACTCCCAGGTTTTGCGCCATACTTTGGTGAAGGTGAGATCGAGCAGGTCGCGGGGGAGTTCGTAGATATCAGGGTATTCGTCGTAGCCGATGATGAAAATGCGGCGACCGATCACATTGTACATGAGGCTTACGGTGATGGCAGTATGCACATCCTGATAGTAAAGCCCTGCATTTACGATATAGGGAGATTGTCCGTACATGGCCCTGGTTTCAACCCCCTGGCCCAGGGCTGCTTCTCCGAGATCCACTTTGCTGTCGATGAGTGCTCCATTGAAAACCAGACTGATGTTGTCGATTTGGCGATTGTTGGTATAGCCTTTGAGTGAATGCTTGACTTCGGCTTCTACGCCCCAGTTGGAGGCAGCTTCGGCATTGGCAAAGGTGAAGGTTTTGATACCACCTGAACCGCCACCCGGCACAAACGAGTTCTCGATGGGGTTGATGAACCGTTTGTAAAACACGCCGATGGTGATGATTTCTTTGAGGGTAGGATAGAATTCATACCGGAAGTCGAAGTTGTGGGCAGTCGACATCTTTATGCTATCGCTCCCTTTGCGAACCAGGTTGTAGTTGAAGTCGTAGAATCCAAAGGGGGCAAGCTCACGAAACTCGGGTTTGTTGAGGGTTTTTCCGTAGGCAAGCCTGAAAACAGCTCTTTTGGTAACGTTGTAGGTAATATTGGCAGAGGGCAGCAGATTGAGTTCGGGTTGGGCAACATTCACCGGATCGTTGGTAAGTGTATAGCTGTTAAGCTTTTGCATGTTATCCTCGATTCTGGCTCCACCATTGAGGATCAACTTCTTTCCCAGTGGGATCATGAGATTGGCATAGCCTGCCATCAGGCGGTTGCTGGCATCGTATGAGTCGGAAGGGTTCGACTGCTCGTCGATCCGGATGCCGGTGGTCTGTTTGATGTTATCGGGATGAAAAAGTGAGTCGATGGATACATCCAGCAGACCGGGGTCGAAAGTAAGGATACTGGATCTTACGTAACCGATGTTTCTGGCAATAAAAAACCTGCTGCGGTACTCGAGGTAAAGCCCGGCTGTTAGGGTGGGTTTAAGATTTAGCTTTTTGAGATCAAATTTTTGCGTGTGATTGAAGGCTGCTGTCATGTTGTGTTCCTGCATGTCGGAATAAAACCGGCCCAGAAAATAGGCCTGTGCGGTTCCGAAAGGAACATAGAGGGTACTATGACCGGTCACGGTATCAAGGTCTGAACGGTACCGGCGGTAATCGGGCTCCTCACGGTACGAGAAGCCATAACCCACTACCCAGTTGGAGCTTGCGTTATCAGAGAGTTTGTGATTCCCGGTGAGTTGTCCGGAATAGATTCCCCTGTACACCTGGTAAAACGAAGGATTGTTGGCGTTATAGTTAAAATCGTAGTGCGGACCGGTTCTTTGCACATGTTCCGTCTGGCTGTACTGGTTGAAGAGGTTTTTAAAATCGATGGTATTGCGGGGATTGATCTCCAGCGACCAGTTGCTGAGAACCCCTAAACGGATGGTTTGCTTGTAGTTGTCGTCGTTAAAATCGTATATCACCGATTTCACCTGTGTAGCTGTGTCGTAAGCGTTGTAATCGCGGCGTGTCACCTCTTCGTTTCTGAAACTGTGGCTGTAATTGATGGCATTGATGCTGCCTGCCTGTCTTCCTTTGATCAGGAACCGGCGGCTGATGTTCACAGAAAATCCCTGATCGGGGATGGCTTTTGAGGTTTTCGCGATCCAGTTGTTACGCAGTGCCCTGCCAAGCTGGTCGATGAGTTCGGGGTCGGTGTCAATATCACGGATGTCAGATGGAAAGTCAGAAGGAAGATCCTCGTAGCCATAGTTGAAGCCGGTAAAATACAGGGAACCTCTTTCCGGGCTGCTGAAATCCTGCAGCGTAGTTCCCATGCGGAATGTGGTGGAATATCCCACCTGAGTTGTGTTTTTGTCGGGGATCCCTTTGGTATAGATTTTTACCACTCCACCGGCAAAGTCGCCGGGAAGTTCAGGTGATGGGCTCTTAAAGATCATGATTCTGTCGATCATGCCGCTGGGAACCACATCGAAGGAAAAGGAGCGCACATCCGATTCCATGCTGGGGGCATACACGTCGTGCAACATTACGGCATTATATCGTTCACTGAGTCCACGGATCATAATAAACCGATTCCCTACGATGTTAACGCCGGGAACCCTTTTTACCACCTGCGCTGCATCGCCATCCTGCGAGCGGGTGATTTGCTCAGCTGAAATACCTGTGATAATCAGGTTGCTGGACTTTAAAGTACCGATGATACTCGCCTCCGTATCGGTGGTGCGGCGCGCTGTAACGGTAAAACCCGTTAAGGATGAAACCATCAGCTCAAGCTGAAAATCCAGTGTCGCTATCGCTCCTGATTCAATTTTAACACCAGTTACCTCAATGGTTTTATAGGAGATGAAGGAGCAGATTACATCGTAGGTGCCTGCCGGTATGTTGCCGATGGAATAGGATCCGTCGAGGTTGGTGGCAGCCCCCAAAAGGGTGGCTGCTTTAAGCCTTACATTGGCACCCACAATGGTTTCATTGTTTTTTTTGTCCCTAACGATACCCTTCAGGGTTCCCTGACCGGAGACAGGAATGATAAAAAAGGGCGAAATCAGTATAAGAATAATGGTTTGTAATATCTTTCTCATGTGCATTATGATCCTACGGATTTTTGTGGTGCAAAACTACAAGGTTGCGATTCCTTCAATGTTAACGCAAGGTTACCATTAACGAGAATTCCTATTCTATATACCTCCATTCGTGTTTTTCACGGTCATATTTCAACCTGTCATCAGGCCACTCTACCATAGAAGTATCACTGAGGTATGGCTGCAGGTCTTTTCTATCTATCATGGCCATGAAAAGAATCGCTCCAGTGTTCAGAAGTTTCAAAGAGTCATCGGATGGAGGTGTATTAAAAGTCTCTTCAAAGGCAGTAATTTTCCCCTCAGCATCCCTTCTGAAACTACCTCCAACCCCTCTGCGGGAACCCGATAAACTCCTGGCCGGACGCTCCACATAATAATAGTGGGTACTGTCTGGGTTCAGATGGTAAAACAAAATCTCATAACTTTCCGCAATGCCTTGATAATAAGACTTGTATTCAGGGTTGAAGCGGGAAATGTGATCGGAAATACCCGGTTTTGGGCCTATATACGATACAATGTCCACAAGCAGTGATTCTGCTTCAGCAGCTGAATAATAACGGGTTGTGGAAAATTTCTGCTGCAACTCCCGTAAAGCATCAACCGACATCTTTTGTGTATCCGGGCTTTGGCAATGATAAAAGGCAGCTGAAATTGCCAAAAGGAGTACGACAAAGTATCTCTTTACTTTCATAATTTTACCGTTGAACAGGAAAAGCCGGGTCTCGTTTCCGAAACCCGACTTTTAAGATATTATAACTTAAAACCAGAATTTTACCAGTATTTTGCAATGTGACAATTCCATTCAGCCCAGCCTGCAGTCCAGTCGGTGGTGCCGATGGCTCCGATGTAGGCAACCTGTTGGAAGAAAGAACCAGCTTTTGGGGTGTTATCCCATTTGGCTGCGGTGGCAAGTGCAGAACCGGCATCCAAAACCAGGGTAGGCTTGCTGTCATCCCACAGGGTAGCGCTGATTCCGGCATCTTTCCATTTATTCATCAGTAGGTTATTGAAAGCTGCTGATTTGAAATGAGCCACGAAAGTTGAGTCACCTCCCGGGAAATTGGCATGTGATTTCAGAGCTTTTCCACGAGGATTCGTAGGATGATCCAATCCATTGGCAGGAGCCGTGGTGAAAACAGTACCGGCAGAGCCGTAACCGTTTCCGCCCCAATTATCTACACCTGCAAGTACCAGATTCCTGATCTGCAGTTCGTTATCCAGGAAAGCCTGTCCTGAACCGGCTTTGTCATCA
>CAZJZF010000141.1:0-6608 GCA_964550385.1 uncultured Lentimicrobiaceae bacterium
TCCCCTTACTTAGTTAGATCTCATAGGCAGTAACCTGATCAGCAAACTCTTCGAGATAATCAATTTCAGATCCCGAGTAGCTGCGCCAGAAATAATAATTGGCATTGATTCGATTGAAATACAGATATTTGATTCTTTCGGAAATCATGAAATTCTTCCAGAGTGCTCCGGCATCATTTCTTAGGTGCATCGGTTTCATTTGGTCAATCACAATATTGCGGATTCCGTTGTCATAGAAGTAGTATTTATGTGATTTACTGATCTCCTTTCTGGGGTTTCTGCTCAGGGCAGGCAGTTTGAAAATCACGAAAGCCTGTTCCAGAAGAAACAGGTACCTCTCAACTGTGTCACGATTTAACTTAAGTTGATTGCAAAGTTCATGAATCGACACCTGACTTCCGATCTGATAGCTTAACAGCATCAATAGTTCACGGATTTTCAATGGGTAGCGAATATTTTCGAGTTCCAGGATGTCTTTGATGATCAAAGATTCAGAGATATCACGAAGATATTCAGTTTTATCCTCATCATTAACAGTATTGATTACTTCAGGGTAGGAGCCGAAGATGATTCTGGAGTCGAGCAATTCCTGACGTTCAAAAGGGTTGAAATGGTATGCCAATTCCTGTGGTCAGCATTCACATAGAGGGTTTTTAAACCGAGTTGTTGAACAATCTGATTGGCCAGCGTGGTTTTTCTGGCTTGCCGCGGGCCGTAAATCAGGATGATTTTTCCGGTTTCATTCAGGTCTCTGGCAATCCTTTCCTGAATAGTTCGATGGATGATCATGTTGCGCTCTTTGAGATAAAAATAAACTATTTCTATGAGAAATCGTTATAAAAATGCAAATATTTATGTAAAACCACAAAAAATAGACTTAAAATTTATGGTTAGCCATCAAATATTCATTTACTGAGGTTGGAATGTGCATCATAATTTTTATCCAAATTGATCTGGTATCGAAGGCAGCAGTTGCCCCGACTATTACAGGTGTTGATGGCGTGACTTTCTTTTATTAATTCCTCCGCTGGTTTCTCCCTTCAGGGCTTGGAAAAAGAACCGGCGGAGGAAAAGAATTGTGAGAGTCCAACGTAATTTGGATTTACGAATCGTACAAGTTATACCGGGAAGATGGGATTGTGCGCTGATTTTCAGGTCATCCTGCCATTACTTTTCAGCCCTTCCGAAAGATCCTTTCCGCTGGGTTCCTGGAATATCCTCAGGTCAAATTCGGGGATTATGGAGATGATGTGGTCGAAGAGATCCGACTGCAGTCTTTCGTAGTACTCCCACTCTTTAATGCGCGAAAAGGCATACACCTCAATGGGAATTCCCTTTTCCGTGGGAGCAAGCTGCCGTACCATCAGGGTCATGGAGGTGTTGATTTTGGGGTGGCTGCGAAGGTATGCTTCTACATAAGCTCTGAAAATCCCAAGGTTGGTTTGCCGCCTGCCGTAGTATTGGGCTGGATTTTCTTCGACCTCTGCCGCCTCTTTGTTGTATTGGTCGATTTCTGCCTGACGGGTGTCGATATATTCCCTGATCAGTTTGAATTTTCTCAGGTGGCGCAAAAGATCCTGATCGATGAACCGGGCAGAGTTCATATCGAGATGTATGGATCTTTTAAACCTTCGGCCGTCTGATTCCTGCATTCCGCGCCAGTTTTGGAACGAGTCCGTGATCATGGCGTAAGTGGGGATGCTCACGATGGTATTGTCGAAGTTTCTGATTTTCACGGAGGCAAGGGTGATCTCCAGCACATCTCCATCGGCACCAAATTTTTGAAGTGTAATCCAGTCGCCGATCCGTACCATGTCGTTGGCCGAAAGCTGGATGCTCGCCACCAGTCCCTGGATAGGATCCTTGAATACCAGTACCAGAATTGCCATAAAAGCACCAAGACCCGTAAGCAGGTACAGAGGATTTTTTCCGATGAGAAATGCAATAATCAGCACCAGGGCAAACATATATACAAGGATCTGAAATATCTGGATATAGCCCCTGATGGGTTTGTTTCTGGCTATGTCGTAGAGCTGATAGATGTCGTTGATGGAGTTCAATACACTGTTGATCAGCAATACGGTGATTATCACCAGATATATGTTGACGCATATTGCGACGATCCCTATCCAGTAAGTGTAGCCTGCGAACATCTTCGGGAAGAGCAGCATCACTACCAGGGCAGGAATCACATTCGATATCCTTCTGAATACCTTGCGCCTGACCATGATATCATCCCACTCGGTCGCAGTCTTGTCAGAAACTCTTCTGACTACCGTATGAATAATCCGTCTTCCCAGCACGTCCGAGAGCCATGCCAGCAGGATGATCACAGTAAGGTACACCAGCGTAATCAGTGTATTGATCAGCGCGCTGTGGATCCCAAGATCATTGAAAAGACCAAAAAACCATTGATAAAGCTCTTCAAACATAAAGAACCCCGTGTATTGGTAGAACAAATCCGGTAATAATTTACAGAGGAGTGGAGAACTCCTTCTGTGCTCCGTATACGGTGCCGGCAGAATTGGTGGCGTAAGCCCTTACATAGTATTTAACTCCGGGGGCAAGGCCGGTAATCTGACTGGTGAATTTGCCCACACCAGTGCCATCTACCGTTTTGGAATCGTCAGTAATGTTTGGCATTTCCCCACCGCCCCAGCAAACGCCACGGGTAACAGTATCATTGCCATCGGAGGTAACTTCTCCCCCGCAGGTGGCTCCCGATTGAAAGACATTCGTTACTTCTGCCGTGGTTACAGCTGGCAGCAGAATCTCTTTTTCGCAACCCAGGGCGATGAACAAGCCGATCAGGGCAAGAACTGGAAGAAGCACGGTAATCTTTCTCATATAGCTTGGTTTTGGTGAATTTCTTGCACAAATATAGCGGAATTATCGGAATGTGTATCTTTGAAGTATGGAAAAAATGATCCGGTTTCTGTTTTTTGGGTGGGGATTGTTGATCCCGTTGCTAATTGCTGCACAAAAAGAAGCCAACATATGGTATTTCGGTGAGAACGCCGGACTGAACTTCAGTACCGGAACTCCGATACCTTTGCTTAACAGTGCCATGAACAAGGATGAAGGGTGCTCTTCCATCAGTGATTCATCAGGAAATCTCTTGTTTTATACCGATGGAATGCGCGTCTGGAACAAAAACCACCAGCAGATGCCCAACGGATCCGGTCTCGAAGGGCATGAATCCTCAACCCAATCTGCGCTGATTGTTAAGAAGCCCGGTGCCGCTGCAATGTACCACATCTTCACTACCGATGCCTTTTTTTATGCCAACGGATTACGGTACTCAGTTGTGGATATGAGCCTGTTGGGCGGATTGGGCAATGTTACCACAAAAAACACCCTGCTCCATACCCCATCTACCGAAAAACTTACTGCCGTGAAACATGCAAATGGCCATGATATCTGGGTCATTGGCCATGGCTGCAATTCCAATGTTTTTCACGCCTATCTTGTAACATCATCTGGTGTATCTGCTCCGGTAAACTCAAATGCGGGTGCTGTTCATACCGGTGGCGGTTCTCTGGGTACACAGAACGCCATTGGATGTATGAAGGTTTCTCCCAATGGTGCCAAACTGGCTCTCGCAGTTTTCAGCATGAGCCTGGTGGAGCTGTTCGATTTCAATACTGCCACAGGCATTGTCTCTTCAACAGTAAGCTTCCCACAGGTGTATTCCAATGTGTATGGGATTGAGTTTTCACCCGACAACTCCAGGCTCTATTTTACCAGCGATACCACGGTGTATCAGGCTGATTTAAGCGCAGGCAGTGCAGCCGCCATCGTCAATTCAACCCAGGCAGTGGGGAATATCAACTGGGGACCAATGGGGCCTGGAACCAATTACCTGGGTGCAATGCAACTTGGACCAGACGGCAGGATTTACGGCACCTCCTTTTTTAGCGAATACCTTTTCGTAATCCAGAATCCCAATGCCCCCGGCATCGAATGCGGTTTTACGGAGCAGGGGGTTTGGCTTGGGGGGCGCCATTGTTATGGCGGCCTTCCGGGTTTTGTGCAGAGTTATTTTTCTTCGGTTCCGCAGACTATTGAAGTGGCATCTGCGAATTCTGCCCGGCCTCTGATTTACCCCAATCCCTCAATTGGTTCAGTTACTGTTAAGTGTAAAACCAATACAGGCAGAGTCCAGGTTGTTAATGCCATGGGAATATTGGTATTTGAAGCAAATGGGGATCTTGGCAACCCGATTGTGCTTGAAAAACTTCCGGCAGGTTGCTATGCTTTGATTACAGAAGCAGAGGGTCGAAAGGTGGTTTCGAGGTTCATGGTATTGTAAGTGCTCACCTGATGTATTGATGATCAGGGTCTTTCAATATCCTTTAAAAATGTAGCGTTGTTTTTGGGATTCAGCGACTTTGCTTCTGCCCGCAGGATTTCCGCCTCTTCCTTCATCCCTTGCTTTTCTAACTGACCTGCCAGAAGTCTTAGCCCAATCGCCCGGTAATACCCATAATCATCCTTCCTTACTTCGAGATACGTGCTGATATATGGAACGAGATTCAATTCTGCTCTTTTTGACGCAAGCCTGCAAAACTCCCTCAGGGCTGTTTCATTGCCCGGATCAATCTGTAAGGCTTTCTGATAGCATACCAGTGCTGAATCTCTGTAAGTTGTATCGGTTCTGATCATTATTCTGTAGGCAAAGGCAAGTTCATTCAGCAGTGTGATGTCGCCTGAGTCATTCGTCAACAGGGCACTGAAACCTGCAATGGCATCATACGGATGCTTTTTGGTCTCCAGCAGTTCTCTGGCCATAACTCCATACACGGGAAATTGTGATTCCAGTGTATCGGTTTGAAGCCGGGCATTTTTCATATTCCCCCCCATAAACCAGCCGAAATGTTCAAAATTCACCAGGTCATATCGGTACTGTGGCTCATTGGGATTTAACACCACCGCCTTGCGAAGTTGCCGGGTGCTTTGTCTGAAAATTGGGTAGATCAGGCCCCATCGCCATGGGGTATAAATGGATGCAAGCCCCAGTACTCCTTGCGTTTGTCCTGCCCAGTAATGGTAGCGTGCATTTTCCGGATCCAGCCTTACCGCTTTGCGCATGCATTTTTTGGCTTTCCTCAGCCTTGGGTTCATTTTGGTGTATACATGAATAAACTTGTTGCAATCATCGGTTTTCATCCAGTCGATACACCGTCCGTATTCAAACCAGACCCTTGCAGAATCGGGGTGCTGTTTTACCGCTTTTGCAAGAATAGCCAGCGCAGAATCGGGATGTCCGTTCATCCGCAACTCAAAGGCCTGTAGGGCTATGTCTTCCTGAGCAGTAAGTATGGCGGTACCGAAGAGCAGTAATAAACCCAACAGAATGTGATGTGTTTTCATGACCTTTCGTTTTTAGTAACTGCAGTAAGATAAATCTTTGTTTTTGATAAAGTTATCTTGGTATATCCTGTAAGTTGAGGCCGTCAGTTCCTATAAATCATGGATCGGAGTTCCTGCTAATTCCTTAGTGTAAAATTACAATGGGGAAAATGGAATCCGACATCAGAGTGAAAAATAAATCATATTCTGTACATCAATATTAAAAAATAACTGTAAAATATAAAATACAATTTAAAAATTAAGCATAAAAAACCAAAGATATTTGCAAATTTGATTCTGATATTGTATTTTTGTATTGCCAAAATGGATCTTGTTCAATATACCTGTTAGAAACTGACAAGCCATCAAGTTTAAACAATACTTTGAAATTATTTTTCATGAAGATTGAGAGGGCTATAAAGGAGGAGATCAGCAATGTGATTGCCAGAGGGGATCAGATTACAGTAGTTTATGGCGCAAGACAAACAGGAAAAACGACACTTGCCAGAGAGGTCTTAAAGAATATAAGCGGTAATATCCTGGAAATGAATTGTGATGAGCTTCGATTTCATGAAATTCTTTCATCACGCGATCTGCCCAAACTTGAGTTGTTAATAGGAGGGTATGATGTCGTATTTATTGATGAAGCTCAGAGAGTTCCGGAAATAGGCATCAATTTGAAAATCATGCATGATGCGATGCCAAACGTAAGATTGCTGGTTACAGGCTCTTCTTCTTTTGATCTCGCCTCGCAAATCAGGGAACCTCTTACCGGGCGTACGAGAAGTTTCGTTTTATATCCCATTACATTGAAAGAACTTGCCGGAAATTTTAATTTTCTGGATCTTCAAAGCAAGCTTGATGAACTACTGACATATGGAATGTATCCCGGAATTTTTCAGTTAAAGATCCCGAAAGAAAAAATTCAATATTTGCGTGAGTTAACGACTTCCTATCTCTATAAAGACATTCTTGAGTTATCTGCCATAAGAAATTCATCCAAAATTATAGCTCTGTTGAAAGCTCTGGCGTTGCAAGTCGGATCTGAAGTTAGTGTTGCTGAGCTTGGAAGATTGTTGGGTCTCAGTCAGCCTACTGTATCCAGCTATATTGATTTACTTGAACAATCCTTTATTATCTTCAGGTTAAGTGCATTCAACCGGAATCCAAGAAAGGAGATATCAAAAAGGGACAAAATTTATTTTTGGGATGTAGGGATAAGGAACAGCCTTCTCGGAAACCATTTGCTGGTTTCG
>CAZJZF010000142.1:0-6592 GCA_964550385.1 uncultured Lentimicrobiaceae bacterium
GCCAATCCCTGATATCATAAATGCATACCCGGTTTCATAAACTTTTACAGCCCCAACAACCTCTCTGAGCCAATCCAGCGAAACATCAATGGTGAGAATCCCAATTAACTTTTTCACCCCCTCAACAGTTTTGAATACCGGTACCGAATAGGTCGTCATAACGGTATTGCCTGCACCCTCGTCGTAATAAGGCTCACTCCATACCGGTGCCTGCAACTCCCTTGGTATCTGATACCAATCCATGGTAAAATAATCATACTGCGGATTACCAATGTTTTTATAAGAAATCTTATCTCCTTCACGGAAATAATAGGGTGCATGATATTTCACAGTGTCGTTCAGAAAATAAGGCTCAAAAGCCAGGGCAGTTCCGTAAATTTCCGGATTGGTTTCCATCATCTGCCTCAGCAATAAAAGATAGGAATCATCGCTGAAATCATAGGCCTCAACGATACGCACATAATTATCAGGAATTTTTTGCAGGGTAGTCAATACCTTGTCAACCTTAAGTACAGTGGCTATTGTAAGGTTTTCGGCATTGTGTTTTATGTTTTTCGTTACAATTTTCCTCGAAATCTCGTAATTGTACCAAAAAATGCCGGCAAAAATAAATGCAATGCTGAAAAAGATGAAGAGAATCAATTTGAAAGCTATACCTATTTCACTGATTCTATGTATTATGCGAAGTAATTTTGACATCATATAAGGATTTAGGGATTGAGCACTGGTTTAAAAAAAGCATGATAAGGGGGTAAGTGGTCAATCAATCCCTGCTTCAACAACAGATTGCCAACAGCAACATAGTCTGTTTCCCGTAAATTTGTATTGATTCTGGTTCTTCCGGGGGGCATATACAGATCTTTATACCGATCAAGCATCCACCGCTGATGCACCGGGTTTGCCGGCTGTTTGGCATTTCTGGCATACTTGAGTACAATATTGATGGCTTCATCAGGATGAGTAAATGCGTACTCCCAGCTCTCGAAGGTAGCCAAAACAAATTTTTTACAGATTTCGGAATCGGTCTCCCTCAGGCTATCGAGGCAATAAATGCCATCTTCCAGAAAATTCAGGCCATAATCCTTAAAGAAAAAGGTATTCATATCACTTGGTTCAAGGCCTGTATTTACAATGGAATGGTACTCATCGAACCAGTTGGCAATGGTAATATCCACTCCATCTTTAAGAAACAGATTGTTGGTGCTGCCAATCGGAACAATGGTAACATCAACGCCATGCATGCGAAATAGTGCATTCGGCTGAAACTCATAGCCAGTCCAGATTCCTGCTTTTTTACCCTGCATTTGGCGGATTGTAGTGATATTGCTTTTTTTCTTGGTGATAAGCATCAGCGAAGACTGGGTAGATGGCTGTGCAATGTTTACGATATCAAGTCCTCCTGATCTGAGTTCGAGAGCATTGGCCAGCCAAATGGCTGCAAAGGTAAAAGTGGTGTCTCGCATCTGGTCATAGGAGGTTACAAAAGGCTGGAATTGAACAATCTCCAGATCAATACCATATTTTTCATAAATTCCGAGTTCCATACCGGTATAATATCCTGCAAATTGTGCGGTTACCACCCAGTAAGGCATAAACCTTACTTTGGTAAGGGCTTGGCTGGCTTCGTTTGCAGATAGCCTTGTTGAGTCAGAAAGATCCTGTTCAGATGGATTGGGATTTCTCACACATCCGGACATAAACAGCACAGATGCCGCCAGCAGACCACCGGATAACATTTGTAAACGGATGGTTTTGAATTTATTTTCCATAAACCTTGTGTGGTTATTAGGGGGGGTTCAACAAAATCATGGTTATCAGAGATTCTTCTCCATTGTTAACCTGTTCTTTCCATCAACGCGATCATAAGAAACGCGATCCATCAGCTGTTTGATCAAAAATATCCCCAGGCCGCCAATTTCGCGATCTTCGACAGAAAGGAGGGTGTTCGGATCTTTTTTTTCTGTAGGGTCATAAGCATAACCATCATCCTGAATTACAAGATGCAATGTTTCATCCTTTTTTGAAACATTCAGCTCAATTTGATGAATACAATCATCCTTATAAGCATACTGTACCACATTGGTAAAAGCCTCCTCAACAACGAGATGGAGTGTCATGATCACCGATTCCGGGAGGCCCCACTGTACCGACAGGTCATCAAGGAAATTATTGATGGATAAAAGCTCGGCAAGCTGATTTGTGACAACCAGCCTATGTTCCAGCTGTCGGGCATCCATTTTAAACGGGATTCTGATTCAGGAACGCAACCCCTTCGGTTCTGGTGGCGAAAATCTTAAAAATGGTATTAAACCCGGAGATGGTGAATATTTGCTCAACCTGAGGCTGAAGGTTGCACAGACAGATTTTTCCTGCTTTTTCGAGCTTTTTGGCCATCAGCAGGAACACCCGCAAACCGGAACTACTGATGTAGGACAGCCCGTTAAGATCAACCAGGATTCTGGTGACTCCTGCATCGACAAGACCTGAAAGCACTGATTCCAGTTCTGCTGAATTGGTGGCATCGATACGACCAGTGACCTCTGCAATCTCGAGAGATCCACTCTTTATAGTTTTTACGTCCATGTGTAATATTGGGTTTGTAGTTTAATTATTGAATCATTGGATGGGTTAGGTTCGTAGTTATGCGCCTGATCCAAATACATGCACACTGGAAGCATATGTGCGAAGAAAATACTGATCTTTGATATGATGATAATAGATTTCCGCTGTCCCTTTCTCCTTCACAAAAGCCAGCGTCTTCTGGTATTGATCGGTTCCTTTCCGCAACCAGGGAGGCAGATCCTGGTCGTCATCAATGCTGAATTTTTCCTTCATTTCCAATACCAGTAATGCAAGCTTCTCCTCCGCAGTTTTCGCTTTGAAAATATGCTGAGCCAGCGAGGTAAACGGTGTAGACACAAGCTTTGCCAGCGAACCTGAAATCGCTTGACCGATCAGGTCCATTCTGGCAATCTGACTAATCCTTTCCGAATACTTTTGCAGTTCAGATTCGCTAAATACCAGTCCTTGCAGTTCACCATAGTATAAGAGGCTGATAATAACGATATCACGAATATCAGGGATTCCGTCACCAGACACAATATCCCGAACCCGTTGCTTCACCTCTTTGATCTCCTGGTCTTGCTGCAATGGATACTTGCGCTTTGCGAAAAACCACAGAACTTTCTGGTTTTCAATTTTGATGATTCTCTTCATCGTAAGGCTAGCCACCAGGTATTCCACAAACTCCCCGGAACGTATTGCCAGTTGTGAAATCCAGAATCCAGGATCCTGCTTCTCTCTTCGGGCATAGATCATTTTCATCGCCTCATCCAGCACCATATCACCCGTAGGGTTATCATTCACAAACAACAGCTGGTCCAGGTCCGTGTCAATTCTGTTCTGAAGTGCAAGATCCATCAAAACTGCAGCGGCAAGCAGCACATCTGTTTTTTTTCCGCCGGGTAACGCTCCCCCACTGTCATGGATCGATAAAAGTAAAATCTCTTCAGGAATGGTTAAAAAGTTCTGCATCGCTTAAAATATTATTGTTGTTATGGTTTTTGATTTCATTACAATGCTAAATCAGCATCTAATCTCATTCTCCCATTCATTCAAGCTGATTTTCAAAAGTAGTAAAATTTTCATCTGCAAATCCTCTGAAAAAAAACATATTAAATCAAAATCATTGGAGACTATCAAAGAAGACAATTATTGCATACTTTTACCTTTCTGATTTTTTTGTCCTGACTAAAACCTGCAGCTAAAATTTACCCAACCATAACAAAAACAACAAAGCAACCCATGAATGTACAAATTACAAGCTCAAACGATTCAACTATTGTGACTGTAGAAGGAAGGCTTGACACTATGTCTGCCGGTACTTTTGAAGAGAAACTTCTCCCCTTGATTGAAACCACCAAAAACATGGTGATCAATTTGGCAGAACTTGATTACATCAGCAGTACCGGTTTAAGGGTTTTTCTGATTGCACAGAAAAAAATTCAGCAAGCCGGGGGGAAACTAAGCCTTTGCGCACTTAAACCATCCATTCGCGAGATTTTCGATATTGCCGGGTTTTCAACCATTTTTGCTATTTTTTCTGATGAGGAAGCAGCTTTGGGATCCTGAATGCAAAGAGAGGAGATCATAAATCCCAATAAAAGCAAAACTCAACCATGAAGCATATCACAAAAGAACTGGGAGTTATCAGGACTCCCAATACCAAAAGCCTGATACCCGCTGTTTTGGCATATGCAGAGGAGATAGCTGAATTGACCGGATTTTCTGCCGAAGATCGAAAAAAAATACGATTGGCACTCGAAGAAGCCTGTCTTGATGTGATACAGCACTCTTTTATCCATGAGGAAGAAGGTGAATTCGATATCAGGTTTCAGCAGAATCTGGACAGCCTGGCCATTCACATCCATGATATGGGCCTACCCTGCAATCCGGAAGAGATCCCCGTCTATAATCCTGCAGCAGATCTTTACGCACAGGATTCGAGGAGCCTGGGTACCCACCTTATTCGAAATACCGTGGATGAGTACCAGTACAATAATTTGGGAGTTCGCGGGAAAGAGATGGTGCTCATCAAGTATTTCAATACCCCGGAGATGGTACCAGACAAGGTGGTACCCAATGAGCCCGAAGTGGTTGAACCACCCAAAGGGGGCCTTCCGGTCGAACAGATCGATTTTCAGATCCGCAGGATGAAACCTGAGGAAGCCGTGGAAGTTTGTCGATGTGTATACGACTGTTATGGATATTCCTACGCCAACGAAAACATTTATTTCCCCGAAAGGGTCGCAGCCATGAATCAGGAAGGAAAACTGCTTTCTTCTGTGGCGGTAACCTTACAGGACGAAATGGGGGGGCATTTTGCCCTGATCTTTTATGATAATCTTCCTGCTGAAATTGGCATAGCTGTAACAAAGAAGAAATTTCGCGGTCAGGGATTTGCACGCCAACTGGGAGAATTTCTGGAAGAAGAAGCGCTGAAACAAGGTCTGAGCGGATTGCAGGTAAAAGAGGTTACGGCACACCCCTACACTCAGAAATTCTGTATTAAGCTCGGATATAAAGATTGTGGACTCCTGTTGGCACATTCGCCTAAATCACTATCTTTCAAAGGAATAGCCGACACCTTAAAACAACGAAACTCTGATGTGTTGGGATTTAAGTACCTGACCACCCCTTCGCCCCGGAAGATTTATGCACCTCTGCATCATCGCTCCATGATCGCATTTCTGTACAACAATATCGGCGATTTGGTCGAATGCACCCTCGACCCAAAGCCGGAACCTGTTGGCGAAAAATGTGTGACAGAAGTGAAAGTGAACAACCTGAGATCTCTGGCTGAGATCTTTGTCATCAGTAGCGGTGCCGATACCATGATGGTTCTGCGCAGTGAAATGCGAAAGGTCTTTATGGACGAAATTCAGGTGATCGAATTGTACCTAAGCCTCTCCGACCCAATGACGCCACAATATGTTCCCCAGCTTGAAAACCTTGGTTTTATTTTCACAGGTATACTCCCGGAAACAGCCCAGGGTGACTCGATAATCCTGCAATATTTCAACGGTGTCCATGTCGATTATAACCAAATCGTTCTGGTAACAGATGTGGCAAAACAACTCTTGGAATATATCAGAAAGAACGATCCTCACGCTGGCTGAAAAGCCATCAATAGAGGTTTGCTCTCTATTAACCCCCATGAATCCCTGAAACGTGGCCATTTCACTTAGTCTGCTCCCGGTCATTGCTTTTCTCGCAGGCTTGATCATTTTTGACAGCTTCAGGCTAATCAGGTTTAGCCGTTTATTGCAATGTATTGGATTTGGTGTATTGACGGCTGTTGCAGCTCTCCTGGTGAACACATGGTTGCAGTCTTTTTTTTCTGCTGATTATCTGCACTACAGTAAATACATCTCCCCTCTTGTGGAAGAAAGTCTGAAAGCATCGTTAATAGTTTGGATGGTCGTAAGAAAGAAAGCTGGGTTTACCATCGATGCTGCCATTTACGGGTTTTCGATCGGAACCGGCTTTGCCCTCACAGAAAATATTCAAGCCATCATGGCTGCGATCAATGACCCCGGATGGGTGGTATGGCTGCTGCGGGGATTTGGTACCGCGACGATGCACGGTGGATCAACGGCCCTTTTTGCGATCCTTTTTGTCAGTGGCATTCAAAAGAAACATCCCCCTTTTGTGACGTTTTGGCCTGGCTGGCTTGTAGCATTGCTGGTACATAGCGGATTCAACCATTTTATATTTAACCCCTTCCTGCAAACAGCCTTGATTTTTATTATCCTTCCTGCCATTTTAATACTTGTTTTTCAAATCACCTCCCAATCGCTCAGAAACTGGCTTGAGACTGGTTTGGCTTTTGAGATCCAAATGCTTGTTATGATTAGAAATGGAAATATCTCTGAATCCAAAACGGGGATGTACCTGAAGTCCTTGCAAGATCATTTTAAACCTGAACAGATTCTGGATATTTACTGTTACCTGAGTTTATACCTGGAACTTTCAATTATTGCCAAACGCAATATCATTCTGAAAGAGTGCAATTTTCCTGTAATAATCGCCG
>CAZJZF010000143.1:0-6509 GCA_964550385.1 uncultured Lentimicrobiaceae bacterium
CATCGATTGCCTTTATTGATGTTATTGCTTCTGCTTTTATGGTTCAGCCATCTTATGATCTTCATGGTTACCCTGATGGTTATGGGAATGATGATCGTTCGGCTCTTTGTTTCGTCCGAGAGAGTGAGGCAGGATAAAAGACAAGCCTGGAAGGTCTTTCTTACTAATGCATTAAAGTTATTGTTGACTGCTGCTCCCGGATTACTGCTTACGTTTTATTACTTAAACAAAACTCCCATCAGTGGTTCTTCTGTCAGACTTACGCTTTCTGAGTTGCTTCATATGCTTTATGTAATACAACCTGTAGCTCCCTACGGCAGAGGCCAGGAGCCCTATGGAACTGCACTTTTTATAGTTTTTGGGTCTTTTTTGTTCAGTATTGCCCTATGGAAGCTTTGGGAAATAAGGCGAAATGCTTCATCCCGCATCTCCATTAAAAAGGCAATTCTGTTGTTAACACGTCCGGCAGCTCCGTTTTGGTTTACCTCCGGTATTATGTTGATTCTGTTCTTTACAATTCCTGATGGTTACAATGCAGGCATGATGTCCAATAGATTATTGTTGCTGTTTTATATTTTCTTTGTTGCCTCTGTAGCAATGGTCAGAATGCCAAGGTTGCTCGGTATTGCAGGCGTTGCAGGCGTATTAATTGTGCACGGTTTCTTATTGAGGGAAAATTCTTTGAATGTCAGTGGTATAAGCAACCATGCCAGAGAAATATATACTACGGGCTCCCATATCAAGCCTGGCAGTGTTGTAATATGGAGAAACCAATCAGAACACTGGCTGGAAGGAAACTTTGGAAATTATCTGGGATTGGATAAACCTGTGGTACTTATGAAGAATTATGAAGCGGCAGTGAACTGGTTTCCTTTACGTTGGAAAGATGAGTCGATGGCGGATGTCCGGTTTGGTAATCTATCTGTATCGGATTGTGATTTTTCATGGCAACCGGGATTTTTTGGATCTGCTCAAAAGGCTGATTATATTTGTGTTTATGGTAACGATAAGCCTTTGAGTGAAGCGGAGATCTATGCGCTATTTTCTCATTATACCCTCATATACACTTCAAAAAGAGATTTTTCGAAATTGTATCATCTTATGGAATAAAGCTCAGAAGCCCGAAGAAGCTATAAACGAAGGATTTCTGAGATCCGGTTTGTTGTATAGGAGTGTTCCTCCCTGCTCCGCATTTTCTATTTTGCCGCCTGCAAGGGTAACAATGGCATCTCCGGCGGCAGTATCCCATTCCATCGTGGGGCCAAACCGGGGATACAGGTCGGCTGTTCCTTCGGCTATCATGCACAATTTCAAACTGCTGCCACGGTTTACCGTTTCATATTGCTTACGCTCTGCTGTTTGCGACATGATGTACGATTGGGTTTCAGGGTTTAAATGGCTGCGACTGGCAATAATACGGTAAGGCCTGTTCTCTTGGGGAAAAGGTAAAGGTACAGATTTTCCAAAGATTTCTGTGGCACCCTCCAAAGCCGGCCCCTTAGTGTACCGTGCCCCAATACCGGGAGCAGCATACCAGCATTCTCCGGTAACCGGTGCCAGTATAACCCCCAGGGTTGGCCTTGACCCTTCTATAAGGGCTATGTTCACGGTAAAATCCCCATTGCGCTTGATGAACTCTTTGGTGCCATCCAGCGGATCCACCAGCCAGAAACGCTCCCAGCGTTTTCGCTCTTCATAGGGTATTTTCGTTCCTTCTTCACTAAGAAGAGGTAATCCGATGTCAGACAGTGCTTTTGCAATTTCTCCATGCGCCAGCATATCTGCCAGGGTCACTGGCGAAAAATCCCGCTTAAGACGCACCCTGAAGCGTTTTCCGGCATAAACTTCCAGAATTTTAACAGATGCGGCAAGCGCTGCTTCTATTGCCTGATTGAGAAGAGTCCTGTAAGAATTCATAAAATCATCATTTTTTAATTCATCCTCTTTTTGCCTTATTGGAATTTCGATTCCCAATTTTTTTTTCGCACAAAGGTACTAAGAGGGTATCAATCCGGGTATAACCATAGTAACTTTGAAACCTAAATCCTTAAAAACCTATCGTATGGAAAATGAACTTCCTGTTTCGCAGCGACGCAGGGTGCGTAGATTGCTCACTTTCATGATCCCTTTGTTCCTTGTAATCTTGGTCTTGGTGTATGTGTTTTTTATCCGCCCAACCGATTCTGATTGTTTTGAAGCCATTTCCTATGAGACTGCCGAACAGTATGTTCGCAATTATCAATACCATGCAGAAATGGTCTCTGATGAGATCTTTAAAGGTTATTCCATCACGATGTGCCAGTATGAGATGATGCAGAAGTTATTTGAAGAGGACGCTGATGCCCAGGCTGTAAGGTTTTATTTTGGCATGGTAGAAGGCAAACCCGATACCTTGCTTATTGCTACTGCAGTGAATTCCGAAGGGAGTAATAATCCTGAAAAGATGCTGATGACCAAATTGGACATGGCTGGTCTTTGCCCCCGGTTCTGCGATGACAACAGCCCTTTGCTGGAAACGGATGAGAATGCCATGCCCGACTATGCATTTGGCGAGGGTTTGTCGGTGGAATCGGCCCGGCAGCTGATTACCTGGTACGAAGTACAGAATCATCTGTATAGCGGCGTGATGAAGGGTATGGTGGTATCCAGAGAGCAATTCGGTTACATGTCACAAATGCGTGGTGTACCAGAAGCACAGGGTTTCCGCATCTATTTCGGTGCCGCAAACAAGGGAGCCGAAGTAATCACGCTGATTTGCCCCGTTGACCAGTCGGGCAAGGACCTGACCACAATGATTATACCCGCTTCCAAACAGTTTGCGGGGTTGTGCCCCAGGCTTTGTGATCAGCCGGAAGTTGCTGCTGCTGCCGGCATCACCGAATCAGTCTGGTGACTTCCCGGGAGAAGGATCCTCATGTTTTGCCCAAATTTCCTTTAAGGTGAGATAGATTCTTGTCTTCCAGTCCCTGAAAGAAATTTTCCCGAATCTGATGAGCTTCTTGTGAATCAGGTAGTGGGTTACTCTCTTTTCGATATAATGATGCAACGGCAGGAGGATGGCAATCAGAACGATCTTGATTCCAATGATTTTAAGAGGCTCACCATGGGTAGCATGGTGTATATAGTTATCGGCCAGCAGAATGATAAACTCGAAGAGGAATATGAAGGAGAAAAAGCCGATGAAATGAATAATACCGGCATTTATCCTGAAGCTTCCAACCACGATGAGAATGATAAAAACCCCAAAAATCATCACGATGATGAATGTATACTGAAGGTTGTTGCGGCGCTGGGTTTCAATCTGCTCCTCTTGTAATGTCATCTCCCTGATGTGTTCCTCATTACGAATTTCGAGAGATAACATTTCATCTTTTTGGCTCATCTCTGCCAGACTGTCGGCAATGACTCTGTTCTTTTCGGAATAATACAAAGCATCCTTGTAGTTGCCCTCCGCAACCAGCAAAGGAATAACTGCCTTCCCCGCTCTCAGAGCATATTCGAAGTATCCTTTTTCTTCAGCCAGAGAAAAAGCAAGCCTGAATTTTTCCGTTGCCTCTTTGTTATTTCCATGCCGTTTCAGATACTCCCCCAAACGGATATAGAAGTTTGACAACATCACTTTGTTGTTCGAATTCTTCAATAATTTTTCTGCTTCCAGATAATAATAAAGCGCTGAATCCTGCTGGTTGTCAAGTTCCTGAATTACCGCCTGAATTCTGAAATAAAGGGATGGGTTGTTTTGCTGAAGGTAAACCAACTCCTCAGGATAGTCATTTTCATACAGACGCCTGAGTTTTTCGAAGTGATCATTATTCATCAGAAAAAGTCTGAAGAGAGCCAATACATGTTGCTTCAGGTGTGTATTCTTTTTTCTTTCACTGAAACGAATAATGGAACTGATCCTCTCTTCGTTAATTTGGTTCAGTGAGTTTAGGCTGATCTCCTCGAGATGGCACCAGGTCCAGTTCAATGCCACCGAATCCACCGGCAGATGTGACTGAATCAGCCCAATCTCTTTTTTAACATAGACAACGGCTTTGTCATACACCTTGTTACGGTCGTAAAACCGGGATAAAGACCTATAGCATTTTCCCAGCAAATCATGATCTTTCAGAGATTCTGCCAAATTGAGGGCGCTTAGCAGAAACCTGAACCCCTCCAATGGCTGATTTTGCTCCTGAAGCAGTTCTCCGATAAGAATAAAACTGCGTGCCTTTAACAAAGGATTTCCTTCATTTTCAGCAATATTTAAAGCTTTGTAATTGTAATTCTGCGCTTTAGTGAAATCAAACAGATCCTGGAATACCAGTGAAAGGTTGAGCCATGTTTGCCATTCCACCTCCGTATTATGTATCTGTAGTACAAGGTTTTCTGCCCTTTGGGCATAGGCCAGCGTTTTTTCTCCTGAAAAACCCAACTCGTTCATTCCGAAGTACCCATTTAAAACATAGAGGATCAGGAATGCCTCATAGGTGGTTTCTGCTTCCTTCAAAGCAAGGGCAATAATGCTGTCAGCTTTCCCGAAATCGCCCTGCTGATAATAGGCGAATTGCGCCTGTTTCACCAATGTTCGGATGGATTTGGGTATTTCGATTTCGGTATCGGATTCTTTCCCTGTTGTATTGGAAGCAAGGCCTGATGCAGGATATAAAGCGAAAACCAAATAAATGATCAGCCCAGTGCATAAGCGATTGTTCAACCAACGGGCCATTGTATTGGATGGTTTTGGTGTATGAATAGGCTTTATAGCTAAACCGGAATGAACTATCTTCGCCGTCCGGTGTATCATTCTGTAAACGTAATTTGATGAAAAAAGTTCTGCTTTTCACATTCCTGGTGCTTTCATTCAGTAGTGTTTCATTAGCTGAATCATGGAATGAATTATACCCGAAAGCCGATTATGTGGCTCATATCAGGATTGTTGAATCGCCGGCTTCGTCAGGTTTTACGCATGATTTGGGCACTACCTGGTACGAAGTGAAGTTTTTTGCTGAAGAGGTGCACAAGAACCGAGATTCAATAAACCTTTCCTCTTTCTGGTTCGTGCACTACGGATACGATACCCCCGATTCTTCTTTGTTTATTGCAGGTTCTGAATGGATCGTTTTCCTTTCGAGAACAGGATTGAGTGACCCTTTGGATCCTTCTAAAAAAATAGAGCCACGCGACTTTCGGGAGCCTGCACTGATGAAGGATGGAAAAATGCCATTTAACCCACAGATAAACAAAGAGATCAGGCAGTTAAGGTATGCTACATCGTTCGACAGGGCAGTGTCAGCAGGAGATTTCGAAATGGTGGAAGAACTGATTATCAGTAAGGTTCAGGCGTCTTCCTTTCATCACGGTGAGAAGTTGTATGCGGCCATCAGGGAGATTACCAACTGGCTCAGATCCTTCTCTACCGTAGATGCTGCCGAAGGAGACACATGCGCAACTCATATTTGTATTTACCCTGGTTGGTACGATTTGGGCATCAGATTTCTCACAGAGAAGGAACCACAGGAGTATAAATTAACGCTGTCCTTAGGAAAAGAGGTCCATCTGGGATGGCTGAGGTATATTTATCGGAAATCGAGATCGGTGGAACGGGTGTTTTTCAAGTCTTTCAGAAAAGCCCCCGGTGTTCTCGATCAGATCTATCATACCTGTGTGCAATATCAGTTTCAGCGCAAACAAAGCTGGATCCGCCAGGATGATGTTGAAATCAGCGTTGAGAGTTTACAGGATACGATTTGGATTGTGCCCGGGCAAATGACTTTTTTGCAGGTTAAGGTTAAGATTATCAACAAATCACCGGAGGCAAAAATGATTCTCTGGCCCCGGCAGCAGGACTGGGGATACCAACAGTTCAGAATGCGTTTGCACGATGAGGAAGGGAATATCCTGGAAGAAGAGGAACTGTTTCCGCTGGTACCCGGCGACCCCCGGACCGATGTGTCGTTGGTTGAACTCCTGCCCGGCGATTCATTGGTAGGATATCACACCATAAACGACTTTTATGCCCCTTTTTCCGATATGTCGGCCAACCATTTCTTTCCCTTTCTCCGCGAAACCCGTTATCTGATTTCCTTGGTGTACAGCCCAATGCGCGATGGAGACACCTCTTTGTACTGGGCTCCTGCCGGTGGTTCCAGGGAAGTTTTTTACCATATACCTATTCCTGCCCTCTTTCAACAGGAGGCACCGGAAGAGGAAACCGTAACGTTACGATTGATTGAAAAAGAAGGATTTTATACCAACAAGAATGGCCAAAAAGGCAGTTACGACGGGTGGGCTGAAGTGATTGGGGCTCCGGAGGGAAGTATGTTGCTGCCTGGTGAAAGGGTTGCCTTCCGGTTTCCCTTTACAATGTATGAACGTGGCATTGCAGAGTCAAGACCCGCAACGGATCTGGATCTTATGGAGCCGGGAGATCTTATACAGGCAGATATAAACCTTGCCTATCCCCCGCATTTGTTAATCTCTGAACAGGATAGACCAATACGGATTGTGCTGCTGGCCAACAGGGG
>CAZJZF010000144.1:0-6455 GCA_964550385.1 uncultured Lentimicrobiaceae bacterium
AGTTGCCATTGGCTTTTGGCTATTGGCTGTTGGCTTTTGGCTGAAATAACATTCAAATCGCCCGCAGATCTCGCTCATCAGCGCAGATCGTATAATTTCTAATTTCTAATTACTAATTTCTAATTAACAATTAGTATCTCCAGGTTCTAAGTCCCTGTTTGGTAAACTGATACCGTTTGCATTCGCCACCAAATTGTTTGAGGGCTTCGGCAACAGCGAACCTGTTAATTCCGGGGCAATAGAACACCATAAATCCGCCGCCACCGGCACCAGAGATTTTTCCGCCGTTGGCTCCTGCGGCAATGGCAGTGTCGTATATTTCGTCGATCATCGGGTTGGTAATCCCTTCGGCCATCTGTTTTTTATGTTTCCAGCCGTAGTCTAGTATTTTTCCTATTTCATCGATTTCACCCCTTAGCAGGGCCTCCTTCATCATCCGAGCCTGTTCCTTCAGGCGGTGCATTGCCTCAATGGTTTGCTGGTGCTTTTCATGCACGTTTTTTTGCTGACTTTCAATAATTTTCGAAGAGAGCCGGCTGGTTGAGGTGTAATACAACAGAAGGTTATGAGCCAGTTCATCGAGATAATTCTGGTGAATCCTTAAAGGGTTCACAATTACTTTATCATCACGATAGAATTCCATGAAGTTCACACCGCCAAAGGTTGCGGCATACTGATCCTGTTTGCCGCCGGCCATGGCCAGATCAACCCGCTCAATTTCGTAAGCCAGATGTGCAATATCGTATTCACCCAGAGGTAGTTTAAGCCATTCAACGAAAGCGCCCAGAATGGCAATTACCAATGTGGAAGAGGTACCCAAACCGGAACCCGGAGGAGCATCCACAAAGGTGGTAAGTTCGAATCCGAGAGGTTTTTTGGAAAACTCCCGGAAGATGCGGTTATAAATACCCTTGTGCAGGCTCAGCACTCCATCGATGGGCAGTTCTGTGCCGATCTCTGCATCAAAATACTGACCGGTATCAACAGATCTGATAATGATTCGGTTACCTTCCGTGGGGCGAATGGAGGCATGGGCATACATGCTGATGGTAGCGTTAAGAATGGCACCGCCAAAAAGGTCGGAATAGGGTGCCACATCGGTGCCCCCGCCGGCCAATCCCAGCCTCAGGGGCGCTTTGCTGCGGATGATCATGCGTTTGGGGGTTATTCTTCTTCAGTAATCACGATTTTGTCGATCTTATCTCCTCTTCGGATGGTATCAATGACCTCGAGGCCTTCGTAGACCTTGCCGAATACAGTATGGTTCCGGTCGAGGTGCTGGGTGTTCATCCGGTTATGGCAGATAAAAAATTGGGATCCCCCTGTATCACGTCCGGCATGCGCCATCGACAAAACCCCTTTATCGTGGTATTGGTTCTCACCATCGAGTTCACATTTAATGGTGTAGCCCGGACCTCCGGCACCTGTGCCGGAGGGGCATCCGCCCTGGATTACAAAATCGGGAATTACACGGTGAAAAGTAAGTCCGTCATAATAGCCACTTTTAGCAAGTTTTACGAAATTGGCTACGGTATTTGGGGCATCATTCTCGAAGAATTTTACTTTCATCACACCCTTCTGTGTATGAATTTCGGCTTTGTACATAGCAGTGAGATTTGGTTTAATTGGGCAAAAGTAATTAAAACAGCATAGAATTTCATGAAAAATACCCATCTTTGCCATAGAAACCAACGAAAAATGGATGCAATACGCAATACAATCCGTGAATCGGTTGCTTTGAAAGAGGCGATCCTGCATGACCCGCTTTTATTGGAAACGATCGAGCAGATTATTATCCGCATCGTTTCCTGCTATCGAATGGGTGGAAAAGTTCTTTTCTGCGGAAACGGAGGGAGCGCTGCCGACGCCCAGCACCTGGCAGCTGAGCTTTCGGGAAGGTTTTACTACGACCGCCCTCCCCTTTCAGCCGAAGCGTTGCATGTAAACACCTCCTATCTCACCGCCGTAGCCAACGATTATTCCTACCATGAAATTTTTGCGAGGCTACTGAGGGGAGCAGGCAAGAAGGGTGATGTGCTCATCGGACTGTCAACATCGGGCAATTCGCCGAACATCATCAGGGCATTTGAGGTGGCACGCGAAATGGGTATAACGACCGTTGCCCTTACAGGAGAGACGGGTGGAAAGATGAAACCACTCTCTGATTTCCTGCTGAATGTACCATCGTCAGACACACCCCGAATTCAGGAGTCGCACATCATGCTGGGGCACATCATCTGCGAGCATGTTGAAAGCACCTTGTTCCCACGATGATGAAAACTGCTTGCGATCAGGCGGTTATTCTGGCTGGCGGACTTGGCACCCGTCTGCGTGACGTTGTGTCGGACCGCCCCAAGTCGATGGCACTGATCCGCAACCGTCCGTTCCTCTCCTATCAGTTCGATTACCTGCTGGAACAGGGCATCAGGAGGGTTGTATTATCCACAGGCTATTTGGGAGAGACCATCGAATCGTACTTTGGAGGTGCATACCATGATCTTACGCTTCAATACGTTAGAGAAGAAGAACCCATGGGTACCGGCGGTGGCCTGTTACTGGCATCGCAAGAACTGAAGGGAAACACCTTCATGCTGAATGGCGATTCCCTTTTCAGCATTCCGTTAAAAGAGCTGGAAGATGCTAAATATCAACACCATCCATCCGTGGTGATTGCTTTACGGGAGGTTGATAATGCCGGCAGGTACGGGCAGGTTGAAACCAATACCGAGAACCGTATTATTGCTTTCAGGGAGAAGAATCCCGGTGCAGGAGAGGGTTCCATCAATGGCGGTGTATATCTGATGGAAGCAGAATGGTTGAAAAAGGTAGCTCCATCGGAAAAGTTCTCGCTGGAAAAGGATGTCTTTGCAGCCATGGCACACAAGGAGCATTTCATGGGCATCCCATTCAACCAATATTTTATCGATATCGGGATACCCGAAGATTACAGGAGGGCATGCGATGAGTTCCCAAACTAATTTACAGAATGCCCGTTTTCTCTTTCTCGACCGCGACGGTGTGATCAACCGGCGTATCGTTGGAGGCTATGTAACCCAATGGGACGAATTTGTCTTTCTGCCGGAAGTACCGGAAGCGCTGGCTGTCCTAAGCAAGAGGTTTGAGCGCATTGTGGTGATAACGAACCAGCAAGGGGTAGGTAAAGGGTTGATGTCTTTACAGGATCTGGAAACGGTTCACAGGCAGATGACCGAAGCCGTCGCTTCCGCGGGCGGAAGGATCGATGCCATCTTTTTCTGCACCCACGTGGCAGGTTCACCCGACAATTGCCGCAAACCGGGGATTCAAATGGGACTGATGGCACAGGCGCGGTTTCCCGAGATCGACTTCAGTCAAAGCATCATGGTGGGTGATTCCCCCAGCGACATGGAATTTGCAGCCCGACTTGGCATGGTGAGGGTGTTTATCCATAACCCCGGTGAAGAGATGCCTGAGCCGGGCAGCTACGATTTGTGTTTCGGTTCGCTGATGGAATTTACCACGGAGACATAGAGGACATGGAGAAGCACGGAGGATATTTATCAAACAATTCTTTGCAGTTCTGGGTCATTTCGTTTCCGGAATGCCATCGGTTGAGCTTATGTGGTTTTTTTCAGGGCATTTGGCAGCATGGTTAAGAAAGGAATGCATCTGTCATAATTCAGTTCATAAAAATTAACTCCGAGATTAATCGTATCATAATATTCAGACTGGTGGTTCTTGTAATACTCTTCTGATGGTATTTTCCAAAAATCCTGTCCTGATTTCTCTGCTAAAAACCACTTTTCCAATAATCTGGCGGCTCTGCCATTCCCATCACTGAATGGATGAATATGGGCAAATCGCAAATGGATCAGGGACGCAAAATAAAAAACCTCAGATTCAGTGAGATGAGCGTTGATTAACGCATCAACATCTGAGAAGAACGCTTTCATTTCACCCTCAACAAACTCAGGTTCAACTGCCAGATATGCCAGACCTGATTTTCCAAATACACCAACCTGTTCAATCCGGTATTTGCCTCTCTTACTCCTGATCAGTAACGTGTCAGAAAATATTTTATGACAATTCATCAGGTTTATCTCATTCAGCTTATTGCTTTGGGCAAACTCATACGCTTCTATCAGGTTCTCAATTTCTTCAATTTCCTTCCCCGGCTTGAATTTTTCCTTATTCAGCTCATAGTTCATGTAGGAGTTCAGATCGATAGGGTTTCCTTCAATATTTGATGAATAAACAGCTGAAGCCTTTGTCATATACCCAAATCCTCCACGGTTCTCTGAGAAATCAAAATCCCTTATTAATGGTGGAATCTCGTTTCCTACAGACTTTTGATAGGCATCAAAATATTTTCTTTCAGTTATTCTCATAAAAACTCACGCTTAATGATTCCAGTGTACTCATTTTAAACGTCAAAATACTTTGGGAACCATGATTTACGGGACTGCAATACAAAAGCAGTTTGTCCAGAAACCCCGATTCCGGGTTTTGACGATCAAAGATAAGGAATTTTCGGCTGAGTTGTGATATTGAAGTTCTGTACAAATCATGGTATCTTTGATCTTTCAAATAACCTCTTTTTATTAGCACAAATCTTAATCCTATGAAAAACAAACTGTTATTGGCATCTTTTATCGCCACCACCCTACTTCTGGCCTCCTGCGCACAGGTATTCTACACCCCTGATGCTGAAATGCTTGCGGCCGGACATCAGTCGTTCGCTATCGTCCCCCCAACGGTTTCGATTCTCACCAACAGCAAAAAGGTGGATAAAGAGACCCTGAAGGAGCAGCAGAAAATTGAGGGGGTAAACTTCCAGAAAGAGATCTATGCCTGGATGCTGAAACGCAAGATGCAGGGAAAAGTATCCCAGGAAATCCAGGATCTTGAAACCACCAATGCCAAACTGGCCAAAGCCGGATACCCGGAAACTCCACTAACGACGGAAGAGTTGTGCCAGGTACTGGGCGTAGATGGGGTTATGACCTGCAAAATATCGATGTCGAAACCCATGTCGGAGGGTGCTGCCATTGCCATCGGGGTGGTATTTGGCGTTTGGGGCCCTACCAATGAGGTGAATGTGAGTCTGAGCATCAGCGATTGTGGCAAGAAGAAGCTCATCTGGAACTATGACCACTCCTTTTCGGGTGGTGTGGGCAGCACGCCGCAACGGCTGGTGGATGACCTGATGCGCCGTGCCAGCAAGAAAATGCCATATATTATTTAAGGTTCAAAGATTCAGGTTTCAGCCACGCCTTCGGCCTGGTCTCCGTAACGCCCTTAGCATCATCTGCGACTCCGCTCCGAGTTCCAGGTTCCTTGTTCCAGAGAAACAACGCCCCGCTCCTTAAGAGCCTGTCCTGCTTTAGCGGGAATAGGGGCTGGGGGTAAGGTGCAGGGGTTAGTGTTTAAGATTCAAAGGGTTCAAAAAGGTATGGCAGCTTATATAAAACAATATGCTTTCTTCTATGCCTTATATGGTTCAAAAAAAGATCTCCGTGAATTCTAAGATCAAGTCAAGTCTATTAACAAAAACTTGCTTTCACCCTTTCTCCTCAATCAAATAAAGCATATTATCTTCCGTACGATAGAACATCGGAACAATACAAATCTTCGGATAGCGGACCCGGAGACGTTTGGCTTCGATCAGCAGAAAATCAATCTCGTTGCTGATTTCAAAAAGCGGAGCAAAATGGACAAAATGCTCCTCTGCCTGTTGCTTGTCCCAGCCTGCGTTATCCATCAAACCTTCCACAAACCGATCCTTCCGGTCCACCAGGTTTACCATGCCGCAATTGCTGTGTCCGATGAGGGCGATGTGGCGTATCCCTCCCACCCCAATGGCATACGAAACTTTAAATTCACTGTACCGCAGGTTGCCTCCTCCGGTGCGGATGATGTAGGAGAAATTATCGGGGATCCGCAGGTGTTTGCGGTTGTCCATGCACATGCCTACCAGCAACTGCGCCTTGTCGTATTTTTCAAACGTCCGGCCCAGATTGTGGTACTCGAGCAGCAATCCAAGTGGCGAGTTTACAATGGTCGGAAAAATATCCTTGCTCTTGTTGACGGGTATCAGCCTGTTCATACTTTTTGTTTGGTTGGTTTAACAAAGATAATAAAAGGTTGTTTACCCATTGAAAATCAATTTGCGATTATGATAAACAACAGATTCAGGGCGATGGAAGTTGCCACCGGGCGCATACCCATCGAACCCCGAAAGGCCAATGGTTCAGCATCAGTGTATTTCGGCACAGCAGTTTTCGGAGAGCAAGCCATGAAACAATATCTTCCGGATGAGGTGTTTCAGCCCTATAAGGCATGTATTGCATCAGGCGCCAGAATCGACAGGCAGCTGGCAGATCAGATAGCTACAGCCATGAAAAACTGGGCGATTGAGAAAGGTGCCACACATTACACCCATTGGTTTCAGCCCCTTACCGGCACCACTGCCGAAA
>CAZJZF010000145.1:0-6397 GCA_964550385.1 uncultured Lentimicrobiaceae bacterium
ACCGTTGAAATCATCTGATGCACCTGAGGGAAAGCATAGATGCCAAACAATTCATCCACCTTGACACTTCCTTTTTCGGCAACTTTCGACAGGTCGTTGCGCACCAGATCGGTGATCATCACATTCTCGGCACGCTCTTTTTCGCTTGCAAGAAGCTGCTCTTTCAATCGCTGATCCTCCTCCTGATTGATGCCTCTGCGGATCGTTCCTTTCATGGGCTGGCTGATCAGTCTTGAACCCTCTTTCAGGAG
This sequence comes from uncultured Lentimicrobiaceae bacterium, assembly GCA_964550385.1. Classification (GTDB taxonomy): domain Bacteria; phylum Bacteroidota; class Bacteroidia; order Bacteroidales; family SKPS01; genus SKPS01. The sequence continues at coordinate 252 of CAZJZF010000145.1, forward strand.
AAATCTTTCGGGGCTTGCAGAGGCAAGGAAATAACTGTTCCAACGAAAGAAAGAAGAAAAAGGGGCTGGAGATGCATTTGTCAGTTGTGCCCAAAATTCTTCAGGGGAAAAATGGTTATCAGTCTTTGCAAAAAACTCCTGACAAAAATTCATCTCATAAATATCCCCATCCTGAATGTATAGCTTTGTCTTTTTGACAGCATTGAGGTACTGATCCCGGGTGAGAGTTTTGCAAACCTCGAGCGGATCATTTGGCGTTGGGGCTGTGATGTTTTTCAAAGAATCCTCAAGCCGGGAAAGAAGTACTTCACTGCCAGTACAGAAATACTCTCCCTGTCTGAAACCGGCTACCGCTTCAGGCCTGAAAAAGATTAAATCCGGAAAATCGACACGGTCGGGATTGGCGGAAGCAAGCTTCTCAATGCCATTCTTCAAATCATATCCGATGCAGCAGAACAGCCACCCAGTTCCTGAATGGATAAAATCCTGCAATTCATTGAGGGTATTCGAATCAACTGAACCAGCATTGACTACAAAGCAGTGCTGACAGCCCAGAGCTGCCAGCACTTCATACTTTCCATTTGGATCATCTTTGTATTCGCAGGAATACAATACCATACCCTGTTGCTGCTGTCCGATGATTCCGGCAGCGGCCAGAGCAAGCCGGCGTGGGGTGAAATCAGGGATTGTTTTTCCTGAATTTCTGTAATCCTTCATCTAGAAACGCAATAAACCCCTCCACATTTTTGTCGTTCTGCCAGGTTCCTGACAGCATATTCCCTTCGTGGTCAATAACAACATAGAGCGGAGTGGCAATAGTTCCGAAACGGGTTTCCTGGAGGTGTTTGTTGATGCGCCCAATGGACTTCAGCACCGTACCATCCTTGCTTTTTTGCCATTTTTCTTTCGGCACCTCTGTTCTGTCGTCGGTATAGAGGGTTGCTATCACAAAGTCCTTTTTCAAGAGCTCCATCACAGAAGGTTTCGACAAAACGGTTTGCTCCATCACTTTGCAATTTGAGCAGCCATGGCCTGTAAAATCGACAAAGACAGGGCGCTTCTGCTCTTTGGCACAGGCAATTGCTTCTTCCAGGTCGAAATATCCCTGCAAATCATCGTTCCATACATGGAGAAAATCACCGTAGCTGGGTTCGCCGCAAAGCGCGTTTTTCTCCTCTGCAGTACCAGCAGAAACCCCTTTTGAAAGGTCGAAAGAGAGGGTGGATTTCGGGGGCAGCAGAGAACTGATTCCTTTAAGGTCGGCACCAAAAATTCCGGGAATCAGGTACACCACAAAAGAAAAAGTTGCAACCACCAGCAGCAGCCTGAAAAAACCGATATGCTGGGTGTCTGTATCATGGTGAAACTTGAATTTTCCGAGCAGATAAAGTCCCATCAGGGTAAACAATACCACCCAGATGCTGAGATAGATGTCGCGGTTTAGCAAACCGAGGTGATAGGTTTGGTCGGGGATGATGAGGAATTTCATGCCAAAGGCTAGAATCACAAATCCAAAAACAACTTTTACAGCATTCATCCAGCCGCCGGCTTTCGGCATCTTCTGCATGATGGAGGGGAACAATGCCAACAGGGCAAAGGGAACCCCAAAGCCCACAGAGAATCCAAGCATGCCGATGAAGGGTTTGAGGAGGGAGGTTCCGTCGGCAGCTTCCACCAGAATGGTGCCGATGAAAGCAGCGGTGCAGGAAAATGAAACCAGCACCAGGGTAAGAGCCATAAAGAAGGTGCCGATCAGTCCGCCACGGTCGGCCTGCGAGTCGGCCTTATTCACCCATTTTGAAGGCAAAACCAACTCAAAAGCTCCGAAGAAGGAAGCGGCAAATACAATAAAAATCAAAAAGAAGATCACATTGGTAAGCCAATGGGTAACGATGTTGTTCATCGCTTCAGCCCCGAATATCACTGTAATCAGCAACCCGATCACCGAATAAATAAAGATGATGGAGAAGCCGTAAAAAACTGCCAGGAATTTCCCTTTGGCCCTTCCGCCACGATAATTCAGAAAAAAGGCAATATTCATCGGTATCATCGGGAAAACGCAGGGGGTAAAAATTCCTGCAATGCCCAGCAACAGAGCCGCCAAAAAAAAGCCAAGAAGGGAACTCTGACTCCCTTTTTCCTTTTCCGGAGATGTTTTCAGCTCATCCCCCTGCACCTCCTGGTCATCAGCAGTAACTGTTTCTCCATTGGGGTTGCTCACAGGTTCATCCGATGTTCCGGCAATAGCAGTAGTATCGTTACCCGAAACAGGCAACCCAGTGACTTTTGCCCCTTTGATCTGAAACTCGAATTTATCGTCAAACGGAACGCAAAGATCTTCACAGATTTGCCCGCTGAGATTCCCTTTGATAACAAACGGTTTTTCGGTGTTGACAACAATCCGTTGGGTGAACAGGGGTTTCCCGGCAAACTGATTGATGTACACTTCGAATATTTCATCGTAGATTCTTTCCGGTTTTGGAGAGGATTTCAGCTTGCCCTGCACAGTAAATCCTGCTTTCGAATCATAGGCCACGTCCATCGGCAGGGGGCCTGCTCCGAATTTGTATTCCTGGTAAGGGCCATAAAGGTGCCAACCCGGGGCAACATCGGCTTTAAAAATCAGGTCGAACTCGTTATCCGAAACCTGCTGAACCGAATAGCTCCAGCGGATATTATCAGCAGGAGCCTTTTTACCAGGTTGGGCGGTGATTACAAATGAATGAACAAGCAGCACGACTGCCAGCAGATACCATTTTGCAGGGGTGTTCATGGGGAAATTATTAATTGTTAATTGTCAATTAGAAATTATTAATTTGGTTTTCAGTGGGTTTGGGATAGTCAATTGAGAAATGGAGGCCTCTGCTCTCTTTACGTTCCATGGCCATTTTAATAATGAGGTAACCAATATTGATCATGTTCCTCAATTCACATATTTCAGGGGTAAGTACAGAACGTTCGTAAAGCTCTTCTGTTTCATGGTACAGAATTTCGAGCCTGTCGAAGGCTCTTTTAAGCCTGAGGTTCGATCGTACGATTCCCACGTAATTGCTCATAATGCTGCGCAGCTCTCTGAGACTCTGGGTGATGAGCACCATTTCCTCGTTCAGTACAGTGCCTTCGGCATTCCAGTCGGGGATATTTTCCTGAAAAGTGATATTGGGCATCAGGCTCACTGCATCCATGGCAGCGTGGTGCGAAAACACCAGCGACTCGAGCAGACTGTTGGATGCCAACCTGTTGGCGCCATGCAGCCCGGTGGATGCAGCTTCGCCACTGGCATACAGGTTCAGTATGGAGGTTCTTCCGAGGGTATCTACCCTGATCCCTCCACAAAGATAATGGGCAGCAGGCACTACAGGAATAAGCTGTTTGGTAAAATCGATGCCTATGGTCAGACATTTGCCATAAATGGTGGGAAAATGGTAGATAAGATCTGTGGAGTCGAGATGGGTGCAGTCGAGATACACGTGATCTTCTCCCCTGATTTTCATTTCATTATCGATTGCTCTTGCCACAATATCCCTTGGTGCCAGACAGCCCCGTTCGTCGTATTTCTCCATAAATTCCTTGCCATCCACTGTTCTAAGCAGTGCCCCAAATCCCCTGAGTGCTTCTGTAATCAGGAACGAAGGAGATTCCATCGGATTGAATAAGGATGTGGGGTGAAACTGAATAAATTCCATCTTTTCAACGGCGCCCTTAGCCCGGTACACCATGGCAATGCCATCACCGGTAGCCACAATCGGGTTGGTAGTGGTGTTGTAGACCATCCCAATGCCTCCGGTGGCAATCAGGGTAGTTTTTGCCAGGATGGTCATAATCTCTCTGGATTCCTTGTCGAGAACATAGGCTCCGAAACAGGTGATGTCTGGTTTGCGGCGCGTAACCACTTCCCCCAGATGGTGCTGGGTAATCAGGTCGATGGCAAAATGGCGGTCGAGGATTGTAATGGAAGGGTGTTTCTGCACCTTCTCCAGCAGGGTTTCCTGTATCTCTAAACCGGTTTTGTCTTTATGGTGCAGCACCCTATACTCCGAATGACCTCCTTCACGCGCCAGATCGAACAGACCGGTTTTCCGGTTTTTATCAAAAGCCACTCCCCAGTCGACCAGTTCCCTGATCCTGTCAGGGGCTTCCATGATGGTCATCCGCACCACCTTTTCGTCGTTCAGATCATCACCGGCGATGAGGGTGTCACGAATATGCTTGTCGTAGGAATCGGGGTCATACATCACGGCAGCAATACCGCCCTGTGCGTAGCGGGTAGCAGTTTCCAACGGCTTGTCCTTGGTAACAATTATCACAGAACCATGATCCGCCACTTTCAGGGCAAAACTGAGGCCTGCAATCCCTGAACCAAGTACCAGAAAATCTGCCTGTTTTCTATGCATTTCCCAGAAATAAGGGTGCAAAGGTACGGAATTTCAGCGATATCAAATCTACCGAAATAGATCAATGCTTTTGGTAAAAAAGTGTTCGGTTCATGATTATAATTCCTACACCATTTTCGAAGGATCAACCCACTTGTCGAAATCGGCTTCGGTTACCAGTCCGAGTTCCAAAGCTGCCTCTTTCAGGGTTTTATGCTCTTCATGAGCCTTTTTGGCAATCTTTGCCGAGTTTTCGTAGCCGATGTGCGGGTTAAGTGCAGTAACCAGCATCAGGGAATTGTTGAGGTTCTTCTGAATGGCCGCCATATTGGGTTCGATCCCAGCCACACAGTGTTCTTCAAACGACAGGCACACATCGGCCAGGTTGTTGGCTGCCTGCAGGAAGTTGTATATCATCACCGGTTTAAATACATTGAGCTGAAAATGGCCATTCATTCCTCCGATGGTAATGGCGGCATCGTTGCCGATCACCTGTGCGCATACCATGGTTACCGCTTCGGGCTGGGTGGGATTTACCTTTCCCGGCATGATGGAAGAACCCGGCTCATTGGCTGGCAGTATGATCTCGCCTATACCGCAACGGGGGCCCGAAGCGGTGAGGCGAATGTCGTTTGCGATTTTCATCAGGCTCACTGCCAGACGTTTCAGTGCGCCGGAGGATTCCACAATTGCATCGTGGGCTGAAAGAGCTTCGAATTTATTGCAAGCGGTAATGAAGGGATGCCCGGTAAGTTCCGCGATCTTTTCAGCCACTTTTACATCGAACCCTTTGGGAGCATTGAGGCCGGTACCTACTGCAGTGCCTCCCAGGGCCAGCTCGCTCAGGTGATACAGGGTGTTTTTCAGGGCTTTCAATCCATGGTTCAACTGTGCCACGTAGGCCGAAAACTCCTGCCCCAGGGTTAAGGGTGTTGCGTCCATCAGATGGGTGCGGCCTGTTTTCACAATATCCTTAAAGGCTTCCGACTTCTCCGCGAAACGCTCTTTCAATTTGTACACTGAAGGGATGGTCTTTTCCACTACCACCTTATATGCCGCAATGTGCATGGCTGCCGGAAACGTGTCGTTCGACGACTGCGACTTGTTCACATCATCGTTGGGGTGGATCACGGCTTTTCCTTCGCCCAGGATTCCGCCACTGAGCACATGCGCCCTGTTGGCAATCACCTCGTTCAGGTTCATGTTGGTTTGGGTGCCGGAACCGGTTTGCCATACCACAAGCGGAAACTGGTCGTCGAGTTTGCCTTCCAGAATTTCATCACAGGCCCTGCTAATCAGGTCGCATTTTTCCTGCGGAAGGACCCCCAGATCGAGATTTGCCAAAGCGGATGCCTTTTTCAAAACAGCGAAAGCCTTGATCACTTCATCCGGCATCTTTTCGTTACCGATTTTAAAATTCTCGAAAGACCGCTGGGTTTGTGCACCCCAGTATTTATCGGCCGGCACCTCTATGATGCCCATTGTATCACGCTCTTTTCTGGTTTTCATGATGGGGAAATTTGGAGATTGGGATTGGTGAGTTGGGAAAGCCAAAGTTACATAATAACTTTCAGAATTTTTACTCCTATCTTCGCAAACTGACAAAACAAAACGCTATGCATTTAGTACTTGCCGACTGGCTGATCATTGGAGCCTACCTGGTGGTGATGGTGTTGATTACTATTGTTTTAAGCCGACGTGCAGGTAAGAGCACCGGAGAGTTTTTCCTGAGCGGGCGATCACTGCCCTGGTACATAGCAGGCACCTCCATGG